>JBBEDG010000053.1:0-7476 GCA_040881405.1 Flavobacteriales bacterium
GGGGTGACGTTCCAGCGCTTCCCGGAAAAGTGCTGGCAAGAGGACAGGGTCGAATTGTACTGTAACGGTGCGCGCCAGTACCACTTTGCGTAACTCTCCTGTTGCGATACGTTCCTTGGCCTCTGAAACGGCGACAGCATGCCCGTCCTTGTCCCACGGTTTCGTGGTCCTATCGAGCATTGCGCTGGTCCCCAAGCATCCATCCAGCGAAGCCGGGTCGAAACGGCTGCCATCCAGCTGGAAGCGTAGGTCCGGCCTCAGCGCGTGGATGCGGTTCAGATGATCATGGAAGGATGAAACGACAAAACGATCGCACGCTTGATGCAGATCCAGTAGATCGAGCACTTCCAAGCCGACTTCTCGCTGCACCCAAAGGTGTACGGCACCGTTCCTGCGGAATGCAACGAAGGTGAGCCCCCGTTCCAAGCATAGGCGCAGTGCCGACCCAGCGTTCAGCATGCTCAGCGCCTTTCGATCACCAGATTCGTCAAGCGGCAAACAGCACACAGTTCGCCACTTTCGTCCCGCACTTTGATGTCCCACACGTGGGTGGTGCGTCCGTGGTGTATCAATTCCCCTGTGGCGGTGACAGTGCCACTGCGCACGCCTTTCAGGTGATTGGCACTCACTTCAAGTCCTACCACGGCTTTCTGCTGGTCCTTCACGAGCATGAACGAGGCCACACTCCCCAGCGATTCGGCAAGGGCCGCAGTGGCTCCCCCGTGCAGCAGGCCCATGGGTTGGTGGGTGCGCGCATCCACGGGCATTGTGGCGCACATGCGTCCCGCTTCGTCCACGTGGTACCGAATATCCAGGTGGGCCATCAGCGTGTTGGTCATGAAGGCGTTGGCCAGTTCGGCCTGCTCGGGTGTGAATTGCATGCTTGGCAAAGGTAGCCGTGCCCCATCTTTGCGCCCATGGCACAACACGAGGGCAACCCCCGGATCCTGCTGGTCGAGGACGAGGAAGCATTGCGTCTTTCCCTGAAGATCAATTTCGAGCTGGAGGGCTACGACGTTACCCTGAGCGTAACGGGACCCGATGCTTTGGAACGCATGCGTGGTGCGCATTTCGATCTGGTGGTGATGGATGTGATGCTGCCCGGAATGGATGGTTACACCGTGGTGGAAACGATCCGTTTGGAAGGCGATGCCACCCCAGTGCTTTTCCTCACCGCCCGCACCGCAGCCGCCGATCGTATCCGTGGGTTGCGCACAGGGGATGACCACCTTGGGAAGCCCTTTGAACTCGAAGAGCTGCTTTTACGGATAGCCAAGCTCATTCGGCGGAAGGATAGCCCTTCCTCCTCTACGCTGGCCTCCACGTACGAGTTCAATGGGAATCGCGTCGATTTCAACAGTTACGAGGTCGTGGGCCAGGATGGGGTCACACATACGGTGAGCCAGCGCGAGATCATGTTGCTGCGATTGCTCATCGAACGGGCCGGAGATGTGGTGTCCCGCGAAGAGATCCTACAAAAAGTTTGGGGCTACAATGTATTCCCCACCACCCGGACCGTGGATAATTTCATCGTGGCATTCCGCAAGTATTTCGAGCCCGATGTCCGCTCACCGCGGCACTTCCATTCCGTTCGGGGGGTGGGTTACAAGTTCGTTCCCTGATTTTTTTTCGGGTAGGTGGCAACCCGTGTCAGCGCCCCCCGTCTTCCTATCAACCAAACGCCATCTTCCTGGTTTTTGGCTGGTTCCAATTCCTTGCAGGTTTGCCGCGCAGGGGCCCGTCCGGGCCCCTGTTCGGCTTTAATGCCCTGCCTGAAGCGAGGACTCCCATGAATTCTCAACAAGGTTTGCCTTCCGTCCCCTGTCTTGATTACCTTGCGCTTCGTTCGGTCCTTTCCTTGTGCTCGGATACGGTCCGACTTCCGATCATCAATCTGATACACCGTTGCCCAATGATGCTACGTTCCTCCCTCCTCAGCCTGTCCGCTCTTGCGGTGATGGCTCTTGTATCCACCGCTCAAGCCCAGGCTCCGGTGGATATCGGGTTGCGTTCAACTGGTGAAAACTTGGAAGTGGTACTTCGACCCGGCAATGATTTTTCCGGCATCCTGTCATCCGTGGTTTTCACGATCCGATGGGAGCGCTCCAGTGGTGCTGCCTTGGGCGATGTGGAGCAGGAGGGTGTTTCCGCCAATTACATACCGGTCCAGCCCTCGGGTGCAGTGCGTGAAGTGGGCGGTTACGATTACCAGGTCTTCGCGGGCTTCGGCACACGTCCTCTCCACACCTTGAGCACAGCATGGTCGGCTTCCAAGGAATATGTCATCGCAACTATTCCTGTGACAGGTGATGCCGATTTCGAATTGGTGAACGACGGATGGACCGCCGAAGCCACCAACAACGCCGATTTCTACATGTCCTTGGGCGGTGTGGACCGCACGGGTATCATCTACAAAGGCCTCGCAACGGCCAATGGCGATGGTGATGTAAGCATCCTCCCCAATCCCAATAAGGGCATATTCACCTTCGCTGTGGAGGTAGAGAATGCCGTGGACCTTACCGTGGAAGTGGTCAATACCCTCGGTCAAAGCATCTTTACCGATGAGGTCACCAAATTCTCGGGTACCTACCGCCGCGATATGGACATCACGAGCATGAGCAGTGGTGTTTACATCCTGAAGGTCGGCCGTGGTGAGGTGGTCACCTCCCACAAGATCATCTACAACAAGTAGACATCCTTCTCACGCCGTAAGGCAGGCTTTGCAGTACGTGCTTTCGGAGCTGTGCTCCAACGCGATCGTTGGGTCCATCATCTCGTCCACGATCGTGTTCAGCAAGGTCTCCACGGCGGGCATGTCCGTGCGCATGAGTTGTGGGGATCTCGCGATGCTCAGCAATAGTCCTTCCGCCTCACTGGCTTTTTGGATGGGCAGGATACCGGTGCGGACGTGGTCTATCCCCGGGGTGTTCTTCAGGTAGGCCCAGCCGTAAACGAGTAGTTGTAGTGCCTGTGATCGCTTCGCGGTGAAATGCGCCCGCTCGAGTGCTGGTATCTTCAATTCATTCCCGTCCACAGCTCCGGTCTTCAGGTCCAGGATGTGGTGTATGCCATTGCGCACCTCCACCCGGTCCACGCGTCCCTTGATGAGTACGCCCGGTCGAAGTTCTGCGCTGAGCTCATGTTCCAGTGCAAGTGGAATACTCGCCATGGTACTGCAGCGGTCCGCTTCGGCCTGGAGGTGGCTCTCCAATGCGCGCGAAGCCATCTCGATGCGCAGGCGGAAGTGGCCACGCAGCAGTAACTCCTCCGGAAAGGTCTTGGCCAGCTTGGTGATCAGTTGCTGGTGAACGGATCGGCCCGCTCCACGAAGCTGGGCGGCATCCATGGGGTGGCCCAACATGGGCCGGACCACATCCTCCAGAACAGCATGGACCGCCTCGCCCAGCACATCGCTCCCAAGGCGTCCATCCACTTCATCCGCAGTGCGTATACCCAGTACTCGGGTGAAGTAGAGGTCCAATGGGCAGCGCAGCCACATGGCAAGAGCCGAAGGGGAAAGACCTGCAGCTTGGATGCGCGCGAACTGTTCAAGGATACGCGCATCCTTCGGTATGCTGATCCTGGGTGCCGATCGGATACTGAACGGAGCAACTGGTGCCGAACTGGAAAAAGAGGTGTTGGAGCTTCCATCCAGCTCGTTCTTCCACTGTAGGATGAATCGGGAAGTTCCACCGCTGCCAGGTCCTTCGCCCGCGCCATGCACCACGTCCACATGTTGTGCATGCTGCATCATGCGCTGGAAGTGGTAGGCCGCAATGGCATCAGCATCCGAACGCAGTGGAAGTCCATGGGCCAGCCGAACAGTGTAGGGGATCCAGCTCTGATGCTTACCTCCTCCAGGGAATGTTCCTTCGCTCGCACCAAGAAGTACGATCCGCTTGTGATCGATGGCCCTGGTCTCCAGTACACCCATGACCTGTGCTCCTTTCAAGGGCTCGCCGAAGAAGGCGATGCGTTCCTCGCGCAGGAGCTTCATGCGCAAGGTGGAATAGCTGTCCAGGTTCTCCAGTTGGGTTCCCATCCGCTTCAATCCGAGGTCCAACTTGCGCTGCAACTTCGCCATTTGGAACACCTGCTCAGTGCGGTACTTGTCATTGCCGGCCAAGCGCTGGGCCCAAGCCAGGAGAGCGGTCATACGCTCCGGCATGTCAGCACCCACGTGGGCTATAGGTTGCAGTGCTGCTTTGGCCGCTTGGCACAATTCCATACCTGCTTCCTGGGCCAGATCGATGATCAGGGTGTGTGGCAAACGCGTCCGCTTGGTGGCTCGCAATAGGCCTATGGCACGGGCTGTGGCTCCCGCTTGGTGGAGGAAAGGATGTAGGAGGAGCCGCTCAACCTCTCCTGCATGGTACTGACCGAATTTGCGCTGACCGGCGTGAAGTGCGAGGAACGCTTCGGTGCAGCCATGTATGGGCAGGGCCTCCAAGGGCATGCCCATGGTCACGTTGATCGGGCCCATGTCACCAGGAAGTGAGGCGAGCAGCGGCATCAGCAAGCCCTCGTCGGCCAATACGATCGCGGTATCCGTGCGTTCTTCGGCCGTAAGCGCTGCGAGCTTGGTGCCGGCCCATGTGGTCTGTGCCACATCATTGGGTACGGTGCTGTGCACAAAGTGGCGATCGGCTTCGCGAATGGTAGTACCTGGGGCTACCGTTCCTGCACCCAGGGCTGCAATGGAACGGCGCAGATACTGCCCTGCTTCCTGTTCCGGGTCATCCAGATAGTGCCTGTCAGCATCCCAAGCTAGAAAAGCCAAGCCCTTGGCCTGGAGGGCTTTGATGACCCGCGTTGTCGCTGGTTCCAGGGCATTGAGGCCTGCCAACCATACCGCTTTCCAAGGGATGTCCGGTTCTCCTCGTTCCACACGTTCCATCGCCGAGCGGGCCACAGCACCGGATGTGCCCACTCCACGCTGGCGCATCAATTCCGCAAAGGCCTTGTGCAAGGTTCCGGTCTGTCGCCAGTGTTCACTGGAGCGCACCTGCCCCGGACTTTCCTCTCCTAGACGGCTACCCCAGTCCTCGATCTCGTAGTAGCTCCTAAGGTCGCGATACACGGTATCAAGGTCCAAGGCATGGGCATCCACCTCGCTCATGTCCCGTAAGGTGGTGGGCGCCCATTGCAGGAATTCGTCAAGGGGTTCGGCATTGCTGCCGTTTAGGGATCGGTACGCTTCGTAAAGCAGGAAAAGGAGTTCCATGCTGCCACCCTGCCGCATTTCGGCCAGTCGCGCAAGGAAACTGCCCACATCATGGAACTGGGGACTCCATAGGGTGCTTGTGCATTCTTCCGCGAGGTACTTTCGCATGAAGGTACCCGATCGTTTGCCAGGTAGCACAATGCAGATGCGGTCGAGTTCGGTGCCGTGGTGTGCCAGTACCACGTGCGTTAGGCGTTGCAGGAAAGGTTGCATGGTGTGGTAGAGGCAACAAAGTAGGACAAGAACAATGATACCCATGGACCACGAGTTCCCGATCTTCAGGCGAACGGCCAATGGTCAGCACTTCTACCTCATCGAAGCTGAGGATGTGTTCACGGAGATCCAGCTGGTGGGGCGCAGGGCCGTGCTTCACCATGTGAAGGCATCGATGTATCCGGAGCTTGTGCGCATACAGGATATGATACGTGGCGATGGAGGGCGCTATCTCGAACTGCGATCGGCGGATTGGTCGGAGTTGCTTCATCGGTATCAACTTGAGGGACCGGCCCGACCCATTGGCGGTGATCCGGTTCCAGGTTTCTGAGGAGTTCTTCGACCCGGTTCCAGCAAAAAAGTTGTGGGTATCTTCCTAATTCCTAGATTGGTCCGGGCAACCCAGCAATCCAAGGATAAGTCTCTGCTTCATGATACGATCATTCCTCTTCGTTTTCGCTCTCCTGAGTTCCGCTCTGGTCAACGCCACACACGTGATCGGAGGCGAGATGTTCTACGATTATCTGGGCGGTGATCAATACCAGATCACGGTCAAGTTGTATCGGGATTGTGGCCCTTCGGCGCAAGCTGATCTACCGAACAGCATTGCAATAGGAGTGTACAATGGCACATCCAATCTATACCTGTTTCAACAGACCATCAACCCTACTGGACCCGCACAGGACGTACCTGTGGTGCTGGACAACCCCTGTTTGACCGTACCGCCGGAGGCTTGCGTGGAGACGCGCACGTACGTCGGTACCTTCTCGCTCCCGTTCAACCCCGATGGATACCAATTGTCCTATCAGGTGTGCTGCCGCACTGGCACCATTGTGAATGTTGTGGATGCGGGCAACGTGGGTCTCTCCCTATTGGTACAGGTGCCTGGGGACGTTTTCGGCAACAGTTCTCCGCGTTTCCTCGAACTTCCTCCGGTGGCTCTTTGCCTGAACGAGACCTTGGTCTTCGATCATTCCGCGACGGATCCCGATGCCGACCAACTGGTCTATGAACTATGCTCTCCCTACTTGGGAGGTTCCTCTGGAGGCGGCCTATTCCCTGTAGGTCCTGGCCCAGTGCCGACCCCTTCGCAAGCAACGGCACCACCTTACACGTTCATTCCTTGGGGCGGCGGCTTTTCAGCCATCAATCCCATCCAGTCCAATCCACCCATTGCCATCGATCCGTTAACTGGTATCCTAACTGTAACGCCTACCCAGATCGGTCGCTATGTGATCGGTGTTTGCGTGAGCGAATTCCAGGATGGGGTCTTGCTCTCCACCAGCCGTCGCGATTTCATGTTCCAAGTTGTTCCCTGCGATGCATCGGTCAATTCGGTGATCGCTACCCAGACGGACTTCTGCTCCGACCTCACCATCCAATTCGCCAACAACAGCAGCGGAGCGAACAGTTTTCTTTGGAATTTCGGTGATCCGAGCACCACTGCCGATGTGAGTTCGGATGCGAACCCCGCTTGGACCTACGCGGCTCCCGGCAGCTATACGGTAACGCTTATCACTGGTCCAGGGCTCACCTGTGCTGATACGGCACAGGCGGTGTTCAATGTATTCCTCCAGCCTCAGCCAAGCTTCACTACTCCTGAACCCCTCTGTGGCGCAGGTAGTGTAACGCTTACAGCAACTGGTGAACTCGGGCCAGGTGCCTCCGTATCATGGAACTTCGGTGCGGGCGCTTCGCCCGCCACAGGGCAAGGCACCACGGTTTCATCCTCCTTTGCGGCCAACGGTGTGCAGCCTGTAACGGTAACGGTCACCGAGAACGGATGCACAGGGAGTTTCACCGGCAATGTGGAAGTGTATCCCAATCCGGTAGCAGCCATCACACCTCAAGCGCAGACATGCACTGGCCTCACCATAGCCTTTGGCAATGGAAGCTCTGGTGCGCAGTCATTTTCATGGGATTTCGGTGTGCCGGGATCGAGTTCTGATACATCGAGCCTTGCCAATCCTGTATACACCTACGATCGAACCCGGGCTGCGCCTTGGTCGTGTAGCTGTGGGTGGCGATGACTGGCGCGC
>JBBEDG010000054.1:0-7460 GCA_040881405.1 Flavobacteriales bacterium
CTGCGGGAGCGCTGGCTGCGAAAGGAGTTGCCCATAACGGATTAGTTCTTCTTCCTGAACAATCCATCGAAGAAGCCCTTGTCCTTCTTCACGGTATCGATGCCCTCCGCGTCGGTGTTGCGCTTAGGGCCGAAGAGATCATCGATGAAGCGTTCCACACCACTGCGCTCCCGGCGTGGTTCGCAATCAAGGTCGATCTCGTACTCACCCACCCAGTCGAAGGAGTGGATGTACTTCCGGCGGAGTTCAGGTTTCGATTCAAGCTCCTTCAGTACCATGCCGGCAATGGGGAGGGCAAGCTGGGAACCCGTGCCCAGCGCACTGTTGAAATGGACCGACGGGTCGAAGGCGCCGACCCAGGTGCCAACGACAAGTCCTGGCGTATAGGCCACGAACCATGCATCGCCGTAGTCCTGCGAAGAGCCGGTCTTGCCAGCGAGATCCGAGGTGATCCCGAAACGGGAGCGCAACGAGGCGCCGGTGCCTTGGTCGATGACGCGTTGCAACATGGCGGTGACGGCTGCTGCGGTTGCTGGCGCGAGGGCTTGTTGCCCCCGGGGTGCCTTGGCCTGATGGATAACATTGCCCTGTGCATCGGTGATCTTTGTGATGAGTTGAGGCTCCATCCGTTTGCCGCGCATGGCGAAGGCTCCGTAGGCTGCCACCAGTTCGCGTAGACTTATGCTCGAGGCGCCGAGCGAAACCGCTGGTTTATCAACATCCTTGGTGGGCAGTCCCAAGGCCTTGAAGGTCTGCCGCACCGTATCCACCCCGGTCTTGAAGTAAAGGTCAACGGTAGGGCGGTTCATGCTCTTGGCCAGCGCGTACCACATGGCTACTTCCCCGGCAACGGTATCGCGGTCGAAGTTGTCCGGTGCCCAGTCGTCGAAGTCGGCGTAGGTCTTCTTCTCGTTGTCCAGATAGTCGCAAGGCAGGAAACCGCGTTCGATCGCTGCAGCATACACGATGGGTTTAATGGTGCTGGCCACTTGACGTTTCGCAGTCACCAGATCATAGGGCAGGTAGCGGTGGTCGTTGCCGCCCACCCAGGCGCGCACCGCACCGCTCGAAGGGTCCATCATGAACACGGCTCCATTCAGCAGTTTGTGGTAGTTCCACAAGCTGTCGCGGTAGCTCATCTCCTCCACACGGCGGGCTTTGTGGTCGTAGACCTCGCGGCGCTTCTTCTCGTCCGCCTTCCATTTTGGTCCACCCTTTTTGGCTGCACTTTTCTCCCAGGTTGTTCGTGCTTTTCGGCTGCGCAGTTCTTGATCCAGTTTGGGCTGCATGGTGGCCAAGTGCTTGTGTACAGCGTTGTGCGCAGCGCGCTGCAGGGCTGGGTCGAGCGTGGTGTGTATGCGCAGACCATCCTGCTCCAGGTCGTACACGGTCCCGTTCTTGGTGCCGATCTTTTCAAGGATCTTTCGCGCTTCCTTCGCTACCTGTGCGTTGAAGTAGCCGAACAGGTCCAGCGCATCGCCACCACTGTATCGAAGGGTAAGTGGCAGTTCCTGTAAGCGCCTTGCCTCCGCTTCGCTCAGGGTTCCGCTTTTACGCATCATGGCCAGCACCACATTGCGCCGTTCGCGGGCCTTTTCCGGATGCAGGCGTGGGTTGTAGGTGGTGTTGGCCTTCAGCATGCCCACGAGCACTGCGGCTTCTTCCACTTTCAACTGCTTCGCTGGTTTACTAAAAAAGCGTTGCGCAGCGCTTTCGATACCCAATGTGTTCTCCCCGAATGGCACGCTGTTGAAGTAGAGCACGAGCACATCGTTCTTGCTCATGACCCGCTCCAGGCGCTGAGCCACCAAGGCCTCCTTCATCTTGTTCACGGGCACGGTGAGCGGCCCATGGCGTTTGCGCCCGTATAGGTTCTTCACGATCTGCTGTGAAATGGTGCTGCCACCGCCGCCGCTTTTGTCGCGCCCCAACAGGGTACGGAAGAAGACGCGCAAATAGCTACGCCCGTCCACACCTTCATGCTCGAAGAAGCGCGCATCCTCGGTGCTCACCAAAGCATCGATCAAGTGCTTGGGTAGGTCTTCGTACCGAACGTTGGTACGGTCCTCGGCGAAGAGTTTACCGATGATGCTGCCGTCGCTGCCCAGCACCAGCGTAGCCTGTTCGTGCGTTATTGAGCGCAGATCATCCTCGGTGGGCAGCTTGCCGAATGTGCCCATGCGGACAAGCTGCAGTAAGGCCATGAAGCCTAGGAACACCAATGCAAGCCCGATCAGCGCGAGCTTCAGGAAAGGGAAGCCTTTGCTTGAGGCGCCTTTCTTCTTGTTACCTGGTGCGGGTCGTTTGGCCATTGGGGGCGTCATGTAGGTCGCTTCACTGCGTCGTGTCGACCCCATCATCCTTCGCCGAGGATCCAGGGGAGAACAGGTTCGACGCTACAGGCGTAGCGATATAGCGTATTGCATTACTGCCAATGTCCAACCCATCAATCTTCCTCGTAGCTGTCCTTGAACAACAGATCGCTCTCATACGGATATCGAGCCAAATGCAAGGCCTTCACACGGTCGTACAACAGCTTGCGGAGCGAGTCGATGTTGCTACGCTCCACGGCACTGATGAAGATGCACTCCTCGCCGGCCATGCGGGCCATCCACGTTTCCTTCAGCTCTTCCAAGGTGTACTGGTCCACACGCTTCGGGGCCAGATCATCAGGGTCGTGGTACGAAGGGGTGTAGGCGTCGATCTTGTTGAAGACCACGATCACCGGTTTGTCGCCTGCGCCGATCTCGTTCAGGGTCTGCTTAACCGTTTGATACTGTTCCTCGAAGTTGTGGTGACTGATATCCACCACGTGCAGCAAGAGATCGGCCTCGCGTGTTTCATCAAGCGTGCTCTTGAAGCTCTCTATGAGCTGGGTGGGTAGCTTGCGGATGAAGCCCACCGTGTCGCTGAGCAGGAAAGGCAGATTACCCAGCACCACCTTGCGCACCGTGGTGTCCAGCGTGGCGAAAAGTTTGTTCTCAGCGAACACATCGCTCTTGCTGATCAGGTTCAGAAGGGTGCTCTTGCCCACGTTCGTGTAACCCACCAACGCTACCCGGATCAGTTTGCCCCGGTTGCTGCGCTGGGTGGCCATCTGCCGGTCTATCAGCTTCAGCTGTCCTTTCAGGAGGCTGATCCGGTCGCGCACCAAACGACGGTCGGTCTCGATCTCCTTTTCACCCGCACCCCCTCGCGTACCAGTGCCGCCACGCTGCCGCTCCAAGTGTGTCCAGAGTTTGGAGAGGCGTGGCAGCATGTACTCGTACTGAGCCAGTTCCACCTGGGTCTTGGCATGTGCTGTACGAGCGCGGCTGGCGAAGATGTCCAGGATCAGGCGCGGACGGTCGAGCACTGGTTTACCCAGTTCTTTCTCCAGGTTGCGCTGTTGTGCAGGCGTCAATTCATCATCGAAGATCACAGAATCGGCCTCATGCTCCTCGATCCATGCTTTCACCTCAGCGAGTTTGCCACTGCCTATGTAGGTGCGTCCTTCGGGCTTGTGCAACCGTTGTGTGAAACGTTTCAGCGAAACAATGTCCGCCGTTGTTGCCAGGAACTCCAGCTCATCCAGGTATTCGGTTACCTGCTCGGGCGTTTGGCGATCGGATATCAGGCCGATGAGCACGGCCGTTTCGGCGCGGTTCTTTTTATCGAGCGGATCGATCATTCGGTGGCTTGCAAAGTGCGGACGTGTTCCACTACGGCTTCGATCTCGGACTTGTTCAGTACGTTCTTGTAGGGAGCCATGCTGCCTTTCCCATTGGTCACCAAAGCGATCATTTCGTCCTCGCTGAGCGAGGACATGCGCAGGTCCTTGGCGCCACTCATGCCCAGCGCACCATCCTTGCCGTGGCAAAGGGTGCAATGGGTGCTGAAGAGCGTGGCACCGCGCGAGCGCGCACCGGGTGGCGCAGCAGGATCACCAGCTTCGCTGGCGCACGAGAAGATAAGAACGGCACCAAGGGCCGAAAGGAAAATGGTGTTCTTCAAAGCCATGGTCGTCCGTGTCCGATAACAGTGAATGGCCAAGGAGTGGCCCATAACATGAGTACCAGGGCGATCAAGTAGAAGATGGCCACGCGCACCTGTTTTCCGCGCTCCTCCTGTGCGCGCTTGCTTAGCACGCGACCCAAAGTGACGAGGATGATGGCAATGAGCATGGTACCCAAATGCTCGTACTTCCAGAATGTCTGATAGGGTTTGGCCATATCCTCATAGAGTCCACGGCGCAACAAGTAGAGTACCAAACCAAGCACCAATTGCAGGTGGCAAAGAGCCAAGGCAACAATGGCCACAGTACGTTCACCATTCAGAATTGGCGTACCGCGCAACAAGCCCACCAAGTGCGTGATGCCAGCATAGGCCACGGCAAAAAGCACCAAGTAGCGCAGCAAGCTATGAGCGAAGATCAAGAATGAGTGGTCCATTGGAGGGTTAGGGGGTTGTACCGGAGCGGTGCGAAATTACTGTACCATGTGCTCATTTGGCCATATGCTCATGTGGTCGATCGGCGCTTCGATCCAGGATCGAGCTTGCTGGGTCGATAAGGCGTTCCAATAGGATGCAAAAAGCTACCCATCAAGGCCTGCCCAGATCTGGTTTTCAGCACACCATCGAAGTGCGCACAAGGTTCGTGGATGGGGCATTTCATGAGCACATGGCCATATGGTCACATGAACACATGCCCAATACCCGTTCCACCCCACTGGAAGGCCTCTCACCACACATTCATCCCCACGCTCGCTGCCAGAAAGGCCATGCCCGCAAGTACCAGCACCGCTAGCATCTTCGCGATCCATTTCACCCAAATGCCGAAGGGAATGCCCGCAATGCTGAGCACGCCCATGGTGACGCCGCTGGTTGGTATGATGAAGTTGCAGAGCCCATCGCCCAGTTGGTAGGCCAGAACTGCGCTCTGTCGTGGAATGTTCAGCAGGTCGGCAAGTGGCGTCATCACCGGCATCGTTAGAGCCGCTTGGCCGCTGCCACTGGGCACGAAGAAGTTGATGGCGAACTGTACGGCAAGCATCACTTGGACACTTACCATGGATGGCAATCCCGCGACCGAGTTGCTCAGATGGAAGAGCACCGTATCCACGATCTTGCCGTCCTGCATCACGATCAGCACACTTTTGCTGAGACCGATGAGGATCGCCGCAGCCACCATATCCTTTGCGCCGCCAACGAATGCCTTCGCCGCATCGTTGCCACCCACTCCGCCAATGATCGCTGCACCGATGCCCATGGCTAGGAAGAGCCCGGCTATCTCTTCAATGTACCAATCCCATTTGTTCACGCCCACAATGAGCATCACGATGCTTGCCGTGAACAACAGGATCACAGCGATACGGCGGCCGGTGAGCGGGATCTCCTCCATTTCGCCATTCGTGGTACCACTGTTGGCGAGGCCGTGAAGCAGGCTGTTGCTTGGGTCCTTCTCCACACGGGCGGCGTAGCGCATCACGAAGAAGATGGCGATGCCAGTAAGCACCGTCCAAACGAGCATTCGGAATTCCCAGCCGCTGAACAAAGCCAACTCGCTGATGCCCTGCGCGATGCCTACCGTGAACGGATTGAAGGCCGCTCCTGAAAATCCTACCCCTGCGCCCACAAAGGGAATAGCCGCACCAACAATGGCATCCCAGCCCATGCTCCTCGCCAATGGGATGGTGATCATCAGGAACACCAACACCTCTTCGGCCATGCCGAAGGTGGTTCCTCCAATGGAGAAAGCGGTCATCAACACCGGTATCACCATCCGCTTATAAGCCCGGTTCTCGCGAGCCAGACGCAGCACGCGGAAGAGCAGGGCTTCGATTGCACCCGTGGCATTCAGCACCGCGAAGGCCCCGCCTATGAGCAGCACGAAGGCGATGATCATGGCCGCGCTGTGGTCCGTGAAACCCTTGACCGGTGCGGTGAAGAAGCCGTACCAAGGAACTGGCGTAGCGTCCACAGCGTGATAGGTGCCCGGCACAACGAAGGTCCTTGAGCCTTCCACCACACGCTCGAATTCGCCCGCCGGGATCATCCACGTAAGCGCCACCGCCAGGATGAGCACGGCGCTGATGATGAGTAGGGCGTCGGGTGTGCGGAAGGCTTTGGTGGTGGACATGGGTGGAAAGGTAGTAGGCTCTTTCCAACACCATTCCAACCACAGCAGACAGTGCTGCTCGATCTTCCCGACCACCCTCCCTACATTCGCCCATCACCATGCGCTCACTTCTATCGTTCCTCCTACTGTTCGCATTGGCCTTCGCGGGTCACGCACAGACCACAGCACCGGCCACACACATCCAGGATGTGGCGCCGTCGCTCATTGCTTTCACCAACTGCGTGCTGCATGTGGATGCCCGCACCACCATCGCCAAGGCCACGCTGTTGATCAAGGACGGCAAGGTGCTGGCGGCGGGGGAGAAAGTGCCGATACCGGCTGGTGCCATGGTGCGTGACCTGAAGGGCATGCACGTTTGGCCAGCGCTGATAGAGCCATACAGCGATCTGGGACTGCCCCCTAGCACAAGCGATGAGCGCAAGAACGAACAACGCGCAGCGCGCCATTGGAACGGAGCCTTGCGTGCCGATGCCCACGCGCACCAACTGCTCAAGCTCGATCCGAAGCAGCTGGACGAGTTGCGTAAGCAGGGCTACGGCGCTGTATTCACGCACCGCATGGATGGCATTGCAAGAGGTACTTCAGCAGCCGTGTTGCTAAGTGGTGAAGAGCCACAGAAGGTCGTTATCCAGCCCGATCTTGCTGCACATTTCAGTTTTAGAAAGGGTAGTAGCAACGACCGCTTCCCCAGTTCGCAGATGGGCGCCATCGCGCTTATCCGCCAGGGTTTCCTGGATGCACGCTGGTATGCCGCACAGCAACAACCAGTAGAAACGGATGCTGTGTTGACCGCCTTGGCGGATCAGCTGAAAGGACGCATCGTACTGGAGGCTGGCGATCGTAACGAGTTGTTACGCTGGGTGCGGATCATGGATGAGTTCCAGTTACCGGGTATCATCAAAGGTGATGGCGATGAGTATGCGCGCCTCGCTGCGATACGCGCCTCTGGCTTGCCTTTGATCGTGCCCTTTTCCATGCCCGACGCTTACGATGTGGAAGACCCATACGATGCGCAGGAGGTGAGCTTCGCACGGCTGAAACACTGGGAGATGGCACCTTACAATGCGATGATGCTCGATACCGCCAAGGTGTCCTTCGCGCTAACCGCACACGGCCGCAAGGACCTGAAGGACCTGTGGAAGGACATGCGCAAAATGGTGTCCTGTGGTCTGGACAGCGCGCGAGCGATCGAGTTGCTTACCACCGATCCCGCACGCCTCTTTGGCGTGGACGATCGTCTGGGTGCGCTGCGTCCGGGCATGACGGCCAACTTCCTGATCAGCTCCCAGCACCTGCTGAACGAAAAGAACACCATCCACGAGACCTGGGTCGCTGGCAAACG
>JBBEDG010000055.1:0-7451 GCA_040881405.1 Flavobacteriales bacterium
AAAGGATCCAGGAGGGTGAACAGTCCGTTCGGCATGTCGGCCAGCATGGGCATTTGCTCCGAACGTTCCGCAGCCTCACGCGCCTGGCTTTCCGTTATCCATGGTCGTCCCATGATGATGTTCTCCAGCACCGTGCCACTGAACAGGTCCTCTTGGGAAAAGCTGTCGCCCATGGCGCTTCGGAGATGCTTGGGGCACAGCGAGCGTATGCCTTCGCCATCAAGTAGTACCGTACCCTCGTCAGGATCCACCATGCCGGCGACAATATGTAACAAGGTGCTTTTGCCACTTCCATCCGGCCCGCTAATGCACACTTTCTCGCCCGGCACTATTCGCAGGTCCAAATTCTTCAGTATCGGTGCACCGCTCCAATGGCTGCGGAACGACACGTTCCGCAGTTCAACGGCCATTGGTCCGCCTTCGTCGCTACTGCGGGCAATGGGTTGCCCATCCTGATTTTCCAATGGCAGGTCGGTTACTTCGCCAAGTTTTTCCAAAGCGGTGAGTACATCATAGATCGATTCCAAGCCGAGTATCACTTTCTCCACGGAATTGAGCAAGAGGATAATGATGATCTCCGCCGCCACGAATTGACCGATGTTCATCCGCTCGGTGATCACAAGCATTCCGCCCAATACGAGCAAGGCCAGGGTAACGAGCGTCTTGAACCCGACCATGGCCCAGTAGTGGCCCAACAGAACGCGGAAGTGCGCGCGCCGTGCTGCTATATAGCCGCTCGCCAGATCATCCGCCTTGTTCAAGGGAAGCGTTGTGGTGCCAGCCAATTTGAAGGTGCTGTTGCTACGGCCGAGTTCCTCCAACCAATGCGCCGTGGCATACTTGTACTTGCTTTCCACCAGACTTGTGCGCATTCCGTTCTGTCCGGTGTAGCGGAACATCATATAGAGCATTAGCAATAGCACGAGCGCGAAGCCGATGAAGAAGGGGTGGTAAAAAGAAAGCAAGAGCAGGCCGAGCAGGATCTGAACGGTACTTACGGGAACATCGATCAGCACTTTGTTCAAGCCCTTCTGAACGGTGAGCGTATCGAAGAAACGATTGGTCAATTCCGGTAGGTAACGACCATGCAAAGCACTGTTGCGAATGCGCGGCAATCTGTAAGCGAACTCGAGCGCTGATCGTGCGAAAATGCGTTGTTTGAGGTGCTCCGTGAGACTTAATTCCAGCACTTGAAGCACGCCGGTGAAAAGGATGCCCAAGGTTACGAATCCGATAAGCACACCCCAGGATGTGGCCACCTGCCCCCCACCAATGAGGTTGATGATGGCCTGTATGCCCAACGGAAGCGAGAGCATGATGAGGCCGCGCAGTAGGGCGAACAGATAGAGGTACACGATGTCACGACGGTCCGTGCGCAACAGCCCGAAAAGGCGCTGGAATGGACGTGTTGCATAATCGGACCTCATGGTTTCGGAGTATTAACGGAAGCGAAGACCAGGTGTACGAAGTGGTCGGGTATACGGGACTTGGTTCCCCTTTCTGTGAGCGATGGAAGGTGCTCTGCGAAGAAGCGTTGCACCATGGATCCGTCCACAACATTGCTGGCCAGCACGGCCGGGTAGGGGTGCGAAGGGTTCACAGCGACCACCATATCCCGCAGTCTATCGCACAGCCGCTTGAAACCGCCGAAACAGCCTTCCTTGTGCTCTTCGTCAACTTCCTTGGTCATGTATGCTTTGCTCGATTCGCTGACCGCGATGCGGTACAAGGCCCGCAGGTCCAAATAACCGAAGCTACCCTTGTCCGTGATCGGTTCGGTTATGGAGCGTATACCGCGTTCGAGCTTGATGGCCGCATCGTTGATGTTCGCAGTATCGAAGACAAGTTTGTATTCGCGCCAGCTCCAGTACCAGCCTATCAAATAGATCAGTAGCCTGTGCTTGTTATCGAAATACCGATAGATGCTACTCTCCGCAGTACCCAACGACGCCGCCAGCTTTCCGAAGGTGAACTTTTCCAGACCCAGATCATCGATCAAGCGTACGCTGTGTTCTATGATGCGGCGTCCAAGCTCCGTGCCCTGTGGGTCTTTCAGGTAAACAGGTTCGGAGACCTGCACATTCATCTGCATCAATCGTTGCATGGTCCGTTCTTCTTGGGAAGAGGTACAAAGATCAGCATGGAATGTTCATCAACTTTCATGAATGATCGTAAATATTCCTAAAATGAAAGTATAGCTATCGAAATGGACCGTGACGATAACCGGAAAGGGGTGCCTGTTGAGGGCTCCAATAAAGCCTTGAACTACTTACCCGTATAGCTTATCCGGTATATCAGGTCCGCCGCGTCATCGCTCACCAGTAGGCTGCCATCCGGTGCTACCAGCACATCCACCGGGCGCCCCCAGGCACTGCTGTCCTTCAACCAGCCCTCTGCGAAAACCTCGGTGGTAGCGGTTCCATCCGCTTGGGGGTAGGCCACCATTATTCGGTAGCCGATCGGTGTGCTGCGGTTCCAACTGCCATGTTGGGCAATGAAGATGGCATTGCGATACTTAACCGGGAACTGGTCTCCGGAATAGAACCGCATGCCTAGCGGCGCAGTGTGCGGCCCAAGGATGGCAGCCTCCTTTATGAACTCCGAGCACTTACGCTGCTCCCCGAACTTGGGATCTGCCAAGCCCGGCGCATGGCAAAAGGGATAGCCGAAGTGGCTTCCCTCCTTGGCCAGGCGGTTCAGTTCACAATCCGGAAGCTCGTCCCCCATCATGTCGCGGCCATTTTCGGTGAACCAAAGTTCTCCGGTCCCAGGATGCCAATCGAAACCCACCGTATTGCGCACGCCGTGTGCTATGATCTCGCGGTTACTTCCATCGGCGTTGATGCGGGTGATGCTTGCATATACGCTGTCCTCGCTGAGGCAGATGTTGCAGGGTGCCCCCACAGGTACGTACAACTTACCGTCCGGTCCGAAGGCGATGAACTTCCAGCCATGGTGCTTGTCCGTTGGGTAGGCATCGGTCACCACAACGGGCTCGGGTGGTGTGTTCAACCGGTCCTCGATGCCATCATAGCGCAGGATGCGGTCCACAGCACTGACGTAAAGGGAACCATCCTTGAAGGCCACACCCACGGGCATGTTCAGCTGTTGTGCTATCACAACATGTTCATCGGCCTTGCCATCGTTGTTGGTATCGCGTATCGCATGCACCACGCCTTCGCTCCGGCTACCTACAAAGAGGGTTCCTTTATCGCCCCAGCACATGGCGCGGGCGTTGGTGATGCCTTCAGCATATACCGAGATGGAGAATCCTTCGGGCAACTTGATCTCCTGGATCTTGGGCTTGCCCCCCATCATGGTGGGTACGCAAACCGATCCGGTCAGTATGGGCAGGGCGAGGACGAGCAGGGCGTTCCGCATGCTGGGGTCAGTTGCGGCCCGGTGTTGGGACCACCATTACAGGCACCCTGCTTTCCTTGAGCACTTGTTCGCTAACACTGCCTACAAAGGCACGGAACAATGCACTGCGCCCATGGGAGCCGATGACGATGAGGTCAGCGGAAACATTGTCCGCCACTTCAAGTAACGTATCTGTGGTGGGGCCTTGTACAAGCAAAGCTTCCGCTTGGACTCCCTCCTTGTTCAGCGCAGCGGCTAGAGCCTGTATGTCCTGATGCTCCTGACGCAGGATGTCCGCACGATGTTCACGCACATACTCCGGGCCTACCTTGAAACCGACAAAATCGGGGTCTGGTGCGGCCACATGTACCAACCAAAGCTTTGCTGCCAAAGGTTTTCCAAGCGCTACGGCCGCGGCGATCAGGCTTTCTTGAACGGCCGAGAAATCAACGGGAACGAGTATGTTCTTCATCGGTGCTTTCGATATGCCCGAAAGATACAGCACCGCACATGGTGCGCTTCCAAGGAACTCAGCCGCTGAACGACGAACGGGCGGCACAAGGCCGCCCGCTCAGGAGTTCGCGCATGTCCAAGATCAGTCCGCGACAAGTACCAACTTGTCGTAGTGCTGCTTAAGCAACAAGCCACTGCTGGCAAAGAACCACTCCTTCAATCCGTAGTGGTACCCGCGACGCAGGCCTGTGCGGTGAGCGCCCAGTTCCCCGCGCCGTCCGCTTAGTTTTTGTAGCACGCGGGTCAGTTTGGCCTCCACCTCTTCCGCGCTCAACGCCGGTTCGTTCTTCTTGGCCCACTCCAAGGTGGCGGCCAGCAATTCCTCCTTTGGGAGCAATTGGTTACGTCCACCGATGGTGTCCAGGATCATCTTATCCCATTCGTTGAGGCGGTATCCCCCTCCCGAGATCGTGCGTTTCTTGCGGCGACCTGGTTTTTTGCGGGTGAGCGCTTTTTCCGCATCGGTCTTGCGCGGGCGACCTGGCCCACGCTTTACGGGAGCATCCCCAACTGCGGGGGCAGGGCTATCGCTGAGGCCGGATTTGAGCTCGCGCATGGCGGATCGGATGGTATCCAATTGGAACATCAAGCGCCGACGTTCGCTTCGGTATTGACCGAGCAGTTGAGCTATTTCCTTGTCACTGAGCTTTTTCGAAGCCATTTGTTGGATTTTTCGTTTACCTGGGTCTTTGAGCGGTACAAAGTTACATATTCACATGGCCTATATTCACTTACTAATCACATCCCGGATATGGTACTTGATGTGCCGAATGGATGTTCATGGAGGTCTCGCGCCTATTCATCTACGAAATATTGATCTTCATGGGTATATCTGTGATTTTAGTCAGTATTCCAATTGGGGCCAATATTCCATTCGTTCCGCCTAGCACTCCGCAAATTTCACGCTCCTTACCGGGTGCAACGGCCAGGAGCAGCCCTCCGTTCGTTTGTGGGTCGCTCAGCAGCATCATTCGCTCCAATGCTTCCGCGCCTGTGAATGAATTGGAATAGCTCTTCCAATTCCGGAAGGCCCCATCGGGGTAGCATCCCTCTTTCAAGTAGTGCAGGGCTTCCGGTATCACAGGTACGCGCGACCATTCGATCTTGGCCGATAGACCAGCGCCCTTGCACATCTCCAAAAGGTGACCGCCGAGGCCGAATCCGGTCACGTCCGTCATCGCATGCACAGCATCGAGCTTACCCAGTTCGGATCCAATGCGATTGCTTTGGATCATGATATCGTGCGCAACATGGGCATGTTCGGACCGGAGTACACCACGCTTCTGAGCCGTGGACATAATGCCAAGGCCGAGCGGCTTGGTCAATAGAAGTACATCGCCCTCCTGCGCGGTATCGTTGCGCTTGATGTTCGCAACTGCAACCTCACCGGTCACGGCCAATCCGAAAAAGGGTTCCGGAGAATCGATACTGTGACCTCCCGCGAGGGCTATGCCGGCCTCTTTACAGGCCAGTCTACCCCCTTCAAGGACACGAGCGGCCAATTCCGCTGGGAGTTTCTCCACCGGCCAACCCAATATGGCCACGGCGAGCAAAGGTGTGCCGCCCATGGCGTATACATCACTGAGCGCATTGTTGGCCGCAATACGGCCGAAGTCGAAGGCATCGTCCACAATGGGGCTGAAGAAATCCGTGGTGCTGATGATGGCCCGGCCATCGCCAAGGTCATACACGGCAGCATCGTCGCGTGTTCCATAGCCCACCAACAAGCGCGGGTCGGGAAGAGTGCCCAGCTCGCTCTTCAGGATGGTCTCCAGCACCGCCGGAGCGATCTTGCAGCCACAACCCGCGCCATGGCTGTACTGGGTAAGGCGTACGGGTTCAGTAGCGGGGGGCGGTGGTAGCGACATGGTCCTTCAAGCGTTCAGCGAGGGCGCGAAGGTCGGTCGCGCAGGCCGGAATGGTAACCACACTTGCTGCATTGCGTTGCGCAAGCCCGTGGGCGTAGGTCTTATCGTAGTAGCACAAGGTGATGCGGGCCACACTGTGCAGATCGCCTTTTGCCAAAGCTTCCAACGCTGCTTTGGCGTGTTGAGGACCGATGCGTTTCGCGATGCGTTGGACCGCTTCCGCAAGTAGCTCGGCAGGAAAGGATCCGTAGTCCTGCACCAAGCGCTGCACACGCTCTTCCAAGGGCATCTCCGCGAACAGCAGTGGTGCTGCGCGTAAGGCTGAGTAGAAGGTGTCGGGTAGCTTGTTCCGGCCGATCATGTGGCTTTCGTCCTCCACCCAAACCGGCCTACTTCGGTCCATGGTGCGCAAGGCATGCCAGAGGATGTTCTCGAAATGCTCCTGCGTTGGTTGTGGCTCTTCTCCCAAAGCACCGAAGGAAGATCCCTTGTGTCGGGCCAGCCCTTCCAGGTCGATCACTTGTTGGTCGAGTTCCTTCAAGTAGTGCAGCGTTTCCGTTTTTCCGGTACCGGTATAGCCTCCAAGTACAAATAGTTGGGGCACTTCAAAAAAACTATCCAGCACATGGTTCCGAAAGGCCTTGTACCCACCTTTCAGGGTGACGACCTCGTGGAAGCCCGCTTTGTCCAGTAACCAGGCCACACTGCCGCTGCGTTCGCCACCGCGCCAGCAATGCACGGCGATGCGACCATCCGGAGCCAGTACTCGCGCCTCTTCAACAATTCCGGCCATCTTGGGTCCCACGATACGCAGGCCTTCCAGCACGGCCGCATCACGACCGGTCCGCTTGTACAATGTGCCCACCACGCTACGCTCCGCATCGCTGAAGAGCGGCATGGAATGCGCACCGGGAATATGGCCACGCGCGCACTCCCCCGGCGACCGAACGTCGATCACCGGAAGTCCGGAACCAAGGAACTCGAGGACAGGGAGCGCCTTGGTCACGCCCAAGAATAGGGGAGGTGTGAGTGCATCAGCCGAGCTTCGCGCTCATCGTTATCGGCACGCTCTTCAGCGCCTGGCTTATCGGGCAGTTGGTCTTTGCGTCCTCGGTGCAGGTGTTGAACAAAGCCTCGTCGATGCCCGGTACATTCGCCTTCAGGTCCAGGTGTATGGCCGTGATGAGCATCGCCTCGCCCACTTTGTCCATGGTAACGGTGGCGGTGCATTCCAGACTATCCGGCGTAAAGCCGTGGTTGCCCAACACAAAGCTCAACTTCATGGTGAAGCAGCTGGCGTGTGCAGCGGCAATGAGTTCTTCAGGGTTGGTGCCGGCCTTTCCATCCTCGCTTACGAAACGGGTGGTGAAGGAATGCGGGGTATTGTTGAGGACGCCACTGGTGGAGGTGACGGTACCGGAAACTTCCTTGCCGGTGCCTTTCCAGTTAGCGGTTGCTTTGCGGTTGATGGCCATAATTGCGTGTGGTTTGAAATGAGGTCCCGAAGGTATGGCGAGCGGCTGGCTGCTGATCGAATTGTACATCACGATCGCCATGAGGTCCTTGGGCTCCAGGATCGACCTTCGCAACAGGTCGATGTTCCGCGAACTCGTCCTCTGCATCGCCCAAAGCCTTGGCGGTTCCATCTGTCCGCCCAACGAGGACGACGGTTTCCTGAACGTCCAAGGGGAGTGCTGGCTCGGTAAACCT
>JBBEDG010000056.1:0-7436 GCA_040881405.1 Flavobacteriales bacterium
ACAAGGGTGGAAGCGCCCTCGCCGAAAGCCTTGAAGCGGAAGGCGAAGAAACCCTGGAGCAGGACGAACGGGACAAGGAGAAGGGTAACGAGGAATGGCGTAACCCCGACTTCTACACCAAGGACATACCCCGCGACGAGGCCGCTTTGGAAGCGTCCAACGAAAAGGTATGCGGCGCGCTCTACGTGAGCGGTATGATCTACAAGGAGCAGCTCAAGGACAAGGACAACGCCACCGAGAGCTTCGAGAACCTGCACAGCCGTTTCGACCAGTGCCGCTACACGCCGGAAGCCTTCTACCAACTGTACCGCATCTACAAGGAGAAGGAGGAGGCCGAGAACTTCTTCTCCATGGACGGCAAGGGTTCGCAGTACTATGCGGACATCATCCTGGAACGCTACCCCACCTCTGAATTCGCACGCCTGGTGCGCGACCCGAACGTGCTGCAGGCCGACGATGTACGCAAGGCCGCCGAAGAGCTCGAGTACAAGGAGGTTTACAAGCAGTTCCGGCAGTACGCATATTCAGCGGTGATCGGCGCTGCCGACAATGTCATCGCCAACGAGCCCAACAACCATTTCAGGCCCAAGTACTACCTGCTGCGCGCCATGGCCATTGGTGGAAATCGCAATGTGGGCCTTTTCCGTGCAGCCCTCACGGAGGTGGCTTCCAGCTTCCCAGGGACGGACGAAGCCAAGGCGGCCGAGGAGCTGCTGGCGATCCTGGACCGTTCAGCCGAGCAACCCGGCAAGCCCGCCCCCTCCTCCTCTGCCTACAAGAGCGAACAAGGGCAGCACTACTTCGCCATCATCGTGCCCAACGCGGGCAATGACATCAATGTGATCAAGGGCAAGCTTGCGGATTTCAACACCACCTTCTTCCGCCAGCCGGGTATGCAGATCACCAACAGCTTCCTGGATGCCGACCATCAGGTGATCCTGCTCACCTTCTTCGATACCAAGGCCAAAGCCATGGAATTCTACAGCCTCTTCCGGGGTAACAAGGACGTGCTGGCGGGCATCAACGACAAGGGCCATCCGGCCTTCGCCATAAGCCCGGACAACTATTCCACCCTGTACAAGAACAAGGACGTGGAGGGCTACGCGGCCTTCTTCAGCAAGAACTACCTTGGTGGTCAGTAGGATAAGCCGCTCGCGCTGCTACCTTTGCCCACTACGCTTCCATCCACTTCCCAAGCTCTAGGGACCATGTTCAGTAGCAACAAACCTGCTCCACCTGTCATGAACAAGACGGCAGAAACCGTGAACCCCGGTAAGATCAACAGCATCATGGAGGGCACCTCCATCGAGGGTGAGATCAAAAGCGATAGCAACCTGCGCATCGACGGGCGCGTGAAGGGCACCATCAACGTCCGCGGACGTTTGATCGTGGGCCAGAGCGGGGTCATCGAAGGCGAAGTGACCTGCCAGAGCAGCGACATTGAAGGAACCGTGCTGGGCAAGGTGAACTGCCAGGACCTACTGAGCTTGAAGGCCACCGCCAAGTTGCATGGCGACATCAACACCAAGAAGCTCGCGATAGAGCCGGGTGCGATCTTCACCGGCAACTGTAGCATGGCCGGTGGCGTGGTGAAGGAGATGGACCCCGCACGCCTGCGCACCGAGGCCGCCCGCACCGAACAATCCGCTCAAGCAGGACGCTGATCCACCTGTTGATCGATGACGACCGTAGCGAACGGACGCTGGTCGTTCCTGATACCCATTGCCATTTTCTCCGTGGCCTGTGCCGCAGTGCTTGTGGCTGTACTGCATTTCGCTGAGGTACCATTGGGGCGAGGTCATGCCGCCATGCTGGTCTACTTCGCCGGGCTTACCGCAGTGCTACACACCTGGCAGGAGCGCGCCATGGTAACCGACCCCAAGGGCTTCGTGAACCGCTTCATGGGTGGACTGGTCATCAAGATGATGTTGACCTTGATGGTGCTGCTGATCGTGGTGCTGCTGTTGCCCAAGCCACGCATCCTCCCTTTCGCACTGCCCTTCATAGCCCTCTACCTGGCCTACCTGGCCTTCAGCACGGCACGGCTTACCGCCCAACTCCGTAAGCTGGGGCGCTCATGAAAAAGCCGGGCGACGACGAACCGCTCCGCACGGCATACGCATCCTACCTGCGTTTCATGGGTCTGGGCCTTACCATGGCTGGGATCATCCTTGCCTTCACCTTCCTGGGTTGGTGGTTGGATGGGCTGCTGGAATGGAAGATCCCGGTGCTCACGATCCTACTTGCACTTCTGGGCGTGGCCGGAGCCATGTTCCACCTCTTTCGGGAGACGGGAAGGAAGGATCTGTAACGCTTTCTGCACATCGGATTTTTCCAATTGGAACCGAATCCTACCTTTGCGGCCGCGTTGCGGGGGGCACCCCATCGCCGAAACTCGATGAAGTCCTTGATCCACGCCGCTTTCCTCGCTTTCAGCTTCCTGCTGGCCCCTATGGTCGCACAAGCCGGCGGAGGACACGAGAAGGAAAAGTTCCAGCCCGGCGAGATGATCATGGGCCACGTGACGGACGAGCACGGTTGGCACCTTTGGGGCCACACCAGCCTCCCTCTGCCGGTCATCATCTACAACAGCCAGCGTGGCCTCAGTATTTTCAGTAGTGCCCGGTTCGACCACGGCCATGCCACTTACGGCGGCTACATGCTGGACGGTAACAAGGTACTGGCCACTTCGGCCCCCGACGGCACCGATGCCTCCCTTGCGCCGATCGACGAGTCGCTTACCGCTTCCACCATCGACTTCAGCATCACCAAGAACGTGCTCGCCATCTTCGTGAGCGTGGCCCTCATGCTGCTGGTGTTCCTCTCGGTGGCCCGAGCCTACACCCGCCGCCCCGGCCAGGCGCCCAAGGGCTTGCAAAGTTTCATCGAGCCCATCATCGTGTTCGTACGCGACGAAGTGGCCAAGCCGAACATCGGCCCGAAGTACGCCAAGTTCATGCCCTTCCTGTTGACGGTGTTCTTCTTCATCCTGATCAACAACCTGATGGGCCTCATCCCCATCTTCCCGGGTGGTGCCAACGTTACGGGTAGCATCTCGGTGGCCTTCACCCTGGCGGCCATCACCTTCGTGCTAACGCTGATCAATGGTAACCGCCACTACTGGGGCCACATCATCGCCATGCCGGGTGTTCCCAAGCCGGTCCTGATCATCCTTACGCCGGTGGAGATCCTCGGAGTGTTCCTCCGGCCCGCCATCCTGATGATACGTCTCTTCGCGAACATCACGGCCGGGCACATTATCGTGCTCAGCTTCTTCGCGCTGATCTTCATCTTCGGCGAGATCAACACTGGACTGGGCTGGGGCGTTAGCGTCTTCACCCTGGTGTTCACCATCTTCATGAGCATGCTGGAACTGCTGGTGGCCTTCATCCAGGCCTTCGTGTTCACGTTCCTTTCCGCAATGTACTTGGGAGCCGCAATTGAAGAGCCCCACCACCACTAAGAACCAACGCAAACCCAAACAACGTCCGCCATGTTCCTCTCGATCCTCCTGCAAGCCGCCGCTGAAGCCAGCAACCTGCACTTCGGTTTCGCCGCCATCGGCGCCGGTATCGCTGCTCTCGCCGCCGGCATCGGCATTGGCCGCATCGGTGGTGATGCCATGCAGGCCATTGCCCGCCAGCCCGAAGCCACCAATGACATCCGTGCCAACATGATCCTGGCCGCCGCTCTGGTGGAAGGTGCCGCCATGTTCGGCATCGTGGTGGGTCTGCTGGCCATGGTGCTCTGAGCACCTACGCCTGCGCTTCGTTCCTAAACCTATCTGTGCGTCATGCTCATCGAGTTCTCCTACGGTCTGATCTTTTGGATGACTGTATCGTTCCTGGCGGTACTCTTCATCCTGCGCAAATTCGCCTGGAAGCCCATTCTGGGCGCGCTCAGCGAGCGTGAACAGACCATTGAGGACGCCCTCAACGAGGCCAAGAAGGCCCGCGAGGAGATCGCAGCCATGAACGCCCGCAACGCCGACCTGATGCGCGAAGCGCGTGAGGAACGCGAAGTGCTGCTGAAGGAGGCCCGCGACATCCGCGATAAGGAGATCGCGCTGGCCAAGGAGCGAGCCAAGGTGGAAGCCGATGCCATGCTGGCCCGCGCCCGCACGGACATCCAGAACGAGAAGAACGCCGCCATCGTGGAGATGAAGAACCAGCTGGCCGAACTGAGCATCCAAGTGGCCGAGGTGATCCTGAAGGAGAAGCTCGCCGACCCACGTGCACAGCAAGGTCTGGTGGATAAAGTGATGGCCGAAGCCGAGCTGCGCAAGTCATGAGGAACATCGCTCCGGTCGCATACCGCTACGCGCGTTCGCTGATGGACATGGCCCGCGAAAAGGGTCAGCTTGATGCGATGCAGGCCGACATGCGCCTGGTGGCCAACACCTGCGCCGAGAACCGCGAGCTGGTGGTGATCCTGAAAAGCCCCGTGGTGAAGGCCGATGCGAAAGGACGTATCCTGGAAGGGATCTTCGGCAGCAAGGTGGGCGAAGTGACCCGTGCCTACATGGGCATTCTGGTACGCAAGGGCCGCGAAGCGCTGTTGCCCGATGTGGCCGCCGCCTTCAACGAGCTCTTCAAGCTGGACCAGAACATCGTTACCGCCGTGGTGTCAAGCGCCGTGGCACTGAACGCCGAAAGCCGCGCCCAGGTGATCGCCCTGGCCAAGAAGCAGCATCCCGGCAAAACGATCGACCTGCAGGAGAAGGTCGACCCCGCCCTGATCGGCGGTGTAAGCATCCGCATCGGCGATGAGCAGTACGACGGCACCGTAAGCCGCCGCCTCGCCGACCTGCGTCGCGAATTCTCCAAGAACCCGTACATCCCCGCTCTCTAAAGCGAAACGACATGGCCGAAGTGAAACCCGCCGAAGTATCGGCGATCCTCAAACAAGAACTCGCCGGCTTCCGCAGCGAGGCCGAGCTCGAAGAGGTCGGTACCGTGCTGCAAGTGGGTGACGGTATCGCCCGCATCTACGGTCTGCGCGGCGTGCAAAGCGGCGAATTGATCGAATTCCCCAGCGGACTGCGCGGCATCGTGTTGAACCTGGAGGAGGACAACGTGGGCGCCGTGCTCCTGGGCTCCAGCGTGGGCATCAAGGAAGGCGACACCGTGAAGCGCACCAAGCGCATCGCCAGCATCAATGTGGGCGAAGAAATGGTGGGCCGCGTGGTGAACACCTTGGGCGAACCCATCGACGGCAAAGGCCCCATCGGCGGCGAGCTGTTCGAGATGCCCATCGAACGCAAAGCACCTGGTGTGATCTATCGCGAGCCTGTGAAGGAGCCGCTGCAGACCGGCATCAAGGCCGTTGACGCCATGATCCCCATCGGCCGTGGCCAGCGCGAACTGATCATCGGTGACCGCCAGACCGGCAAGAGCACGGTGGCCATCGATACCATCATCAACCAGAAGGAATTCTACGAGGCCGGCAAGCCTGTGTACTGCATCTATGTGGCCATCGGCCAGAAGGGCAGCACCGTTGCCGGTACCGTGAAGGTGTTGGAAGAGAACGGCGCTATGGCCTACACCACGGTGGTGGCCGCCAACGCCAGCGACCCCGCTCCCATGCAGTTCTACGCACCTTTCACCGGTGCGGCCATCGGCGAGTACTTCCGCGATACCGGTCGTCCTGCACTGATCGTGTTCGATGACCTGAGCAAGCAGGCCGTGGCCTACCGCGAGGTATCGCTGCTGCTGCGTCGCCCACCCGGACGCGAAGCCTACCCTGGCGACGTATTCTACCTGCACAGCCGTTTGCTGGAGCGTGCTGCCAAGATCACTGCTGACCAGACTGTGGCCAGCCAAATGAACGACCTTCCCGAAAGCCTCCGTGGCAAAGTGAAGGGCGGTGGATCGCTGACCGCACTGCCGATCATCGAAACCCAGGCCGGTGACGTTTCCGCCTACACCCGACCAACGTGATCTCGATCACCGACGGGCAGATCTTCCTGGAGAGCAACCTGTTCCTCAGTGGTGTACGCCCCGCCATCAACGTGGGTATCAGCGTGAGCCGCGTGGGTGGTAATGCGCAGATCAAGTCCATGAAGAAGGTGGCCGGTACACTGAAGCTGGACCAAGCCCAGTATCGCGAACTGGAAGCCTTTTCGAAATTCGGTTCCGACCTCGACGCCGCCACCAAGGCCGTGATCGACAAGGGTGCCCGCAACGTGGAGATCCTGAAGCAGGCCGAGAACAGCCCGATGCGCGTGGAGGAGCAGATCGCCATCATCTACTGCGGTGTGAAGGGGCTGCTGACCAAGATCCCCGTGAAGAACGTAAAGCAGTTCCAGGACGAGTTCATCACCATGCTGCGCAACAAGCATGCGGACACCCTGGCCGCTTTGAAGAAAGGAGAGTACAACGACCAGATCACCGATACCCTTGAGAAAGTGGCTGCGGACCTGGTGAAGAGCCTGGATAACTAGTGTACGGAAGTCGGTTGTCAGTTGTCAGGACCGACAACTGACAACGGACAACAGACAACTGATCGACAATGGGCAGCCTGAAGGAGGTACGCAACCGGATCGTCTCGGTCAACAGCACCAAGCAGATCACCGCCGCCATGAAAATGGTGAGCGCGGCGAAGCTGCGCCGTGCCCAGGACGCCATTGTCCGTATGCGCCCCTATGCCGAGAAGCTGCAGACCATCCTGAGCAATGTGAGCGCCAGCCTGGACAGCAACGAAGGCAAGTTCAGCGCGCAGCGCGAGGTGAAGAAAGTGCTCTTCGTACCCATCGTTTCCAACCGCGGTCTGGCCGGTGCGTTCAACACGCAGGTGTTCCGTCTGGTGCGCAAGGCCATCATCGACGCCAAGGAGCAGGGCCACGAGTTTTCCGTGATGCCCATCGGCAAGAAGGCCGCCGATATGTACCGCCGCAGCGGCATGCTCGCAGTCGGCATGCCAACGGATCTGGCCTACCTCTACGACGGACTCAGCTTCGACAAGGTGGCGCCCGTGGCCGAACTGATCATGGCCGCTTATGCCGAAGGCCAGTACGACCGCGTGGTGATCTTCTACAACAAGTTCAAGAACGCCGCTGTGCAGATCACCACGGAGGAGCAATACCTGCCCATTCCGCCTGCGGAAGTGAAGGCCGATGCCGCCTCGTCGAGCACGGAGTACATCATGGAGCCCGATCGCGCCACCATCGTGGAGCAGATCATCCCCAAGAGCTTGAAGATCCAGCTCTACAAAGCACTGCTGGACAGCAACGCCGCCGAGCACGGCGCCCGCATGACCGCCATGCACAAGGCGACCGATAACGCCAACAGCCTGATCAAAGAGCTGAAGCTGACATACAACAAGGCACGCCAGGCATCCATCACCAACGAGATCCTGGAGATCGTGGGTGGTGCTGAGGCGTTGAAGGGCTGATAGACCCAACGTCTGGAAAACAAGAAGGGGCCAGCGGCAACATG
>JBBEDG010000057.1:0-7352 GCA_040881405.1 Flavobacteriales bacterium
AGGTCGATGTACCGCAAGCTCAGGTCGGTTTCCATGGCCTTGATCGTCGGGTCGGAACCCACGTTCTCCACAAAGGAATAATCGGTGGTGTATCCCCCTCCCAAGTTGGTCAGGTACAGCCCCGTTGCGAAGGCATAGTTTCCGGTAGGGCCCACAGGGAAGTCGGCCATCAAACCGAAGGTGTAACCAAGCGAGGTGCCGTTGCTCTCCAGGCCCTTGGTATCAGGGCGGAGCCAACCCATGTTGGGGGCCAGTTTGATACCGAAGCGTACGGACTGCTCGTCCTGCGCGTTGATACTTGGTAGGGTGAAAAGTGCTGCGGTCAGGAGGGCGAAGGCCTTCTTCATAGGTTTGCGGCTCTTAAGATGGAAGCGATCAAAGGTAATGTGTTGCGAATGGCCCGGACAAAAGCCGTGCTGATCCTTGCGGTGGCCCTGTTCGCAGGCTGTACTGGCGATGGGCCACCTGAAGTCGATACCCGTTCCGTTGAGCTTGATATGCCCATCGAGCGCCTTGATCAGGACCTCTTCCACACCTCTCCGGATAGCATGGCTGCAGCCAGCCTGCGTGCCTATGCCACCTATGGCGAGTTCTACCGGACATACATCGAGGACATTCTGCAAGGTGCACCCATCGAGGACCCGCGACTTCCCATGGTGCTTAACCGATTCGTACTGGACCCCGACTGGAGCAGCGTGCAGCAGGCCATCGACAGCGTGCTTGCCGACATGGGCCCACAGCAGAAAGATCTCGAAGGAGCCTTCAAGGGCCTGAAGGTCCTTTTCCCCGATAGCCTCACACCGCGCATCATCATTTTCAACTCGGGCTTCAACTACGGCATAGTACCCACCGATAGTGTGTTGGGTATCGGGGCCGAATGGTTCATAGGCAAGGATCACCCAGTGGTGGGGTATTTGGCCCCGGAAGCTTTCCCACAGTACGTGAAGGACCGCATGATGCCGGATATGCTCGTGCCCAGCGGCGTGAAGGGCTGGCTGCTGGTACACTACACCCGGAATGTGGAGGATGCCGACGTGCTCACCAACTTGGTGGAAGTGGGCAAGGTGATGGCCTTGCTGGATGCGGTTCTACCCGATGCTGAGCCACGCTACAAGTTCGCCTTCAGCGAGGAGCAACTGGCTTGGTGCGAAGCCAACGAACAGGCCATCTGGAAGTCCATCGTGGAGAAGTTGTTCAGCAAGAATGCCGCTGATGTGGGTCGCTTGATGAACGACGGACCCTTCACCAACGGCCTGCCGCGCGAAAGCCCCGGACACATCGGCGAGTGGATCGGCTACCGCATGGTGAGCGCATACATGAAAGCGAATCCCAAGGTGTCGTTCCAGCAGCTTTTCGCACTGGATGACCCACGGGCGGTGCTGAAGCACTATAAGCCACGTTAGCACCAGCGGACGCAATTTCCCGAACCGATCGAACAGCAAACTGCACTATGACGAGCGACATTCGACTTACCGTTCACTTGGATGAGAACCGCGTGCCCGAGCGCATCGATTGGGAAGCCGAGGATGGCGGGGTGAAGAGTACCAGCAAGGCGATCCTTTTGTCCGTTTGGGACGAAAAGGAAGCGAACACCTTGCGCATCGACCTTTGGACCAAGGAGATGAGCGTGGAGGAGATGAAGGCCTTCTTCCACCAGAACCTGATGACCCTTGCGGACACCTTCGAGCGTGCTACCGGAGAAGGAAAAATGGCTGCCCAGATGCGCGATTTCGGAGGCTATTTCGCCGAGCACATGCTGCCGGAACTGAAGAAGTGAGTGGCTGCTAGCTACTAGCTTCTGGCTTCAGGCTCGGGGTGGCCAGCAGCCAGCAGCCAAAGGCTAGTCCTTCCACCAAGAGTTCACCTCTTCGATGAATGTGAGGAGCTCATCCCGTCCAGTGGATTTTTCCGCAGAGCTTAGGAACATGGTGGGCAGCTCCTCCCAACTCTCCTTCAGCTTGCGCTTGAACTGGGCCACGTTGGCTTGCACCTTGGGCTGAGCGATCTTGTCGCACTTGGTGAACACGATCGCGAAGGGAATGCCCTTCTCACCAAGCCACTGGATCATGTCCAGATCTTTCTGTTGGGGATCCAAGCGGCTATCCACAAGCAGGAACACGTTCTGCAGATTCTCCCGTTCGCTTAGGTAGGTGCGGATCATGATCTCCCATGCCGCACGCTCCGTCCTGCTCGTTTTCGCGAAGCCGTAGCCGGGCAGGTCGGCCAACATCCACGGGCGTTCACTGGTTAGGGTGCCCTCCACCTTGAAGTGCTCCACATTGCGGGTCCGTCCCGGAGTATTGCTCACACGCGCCAGCTTGTTGATGTTGCACAGCATATTGATCAGCGAGCTCTTGCCCACGTTGCTGCGACCGATGAACGCGTACTCCGGCAGACCCGGTGGGGGCCAGTGGGCCTTGGTGCGGCCGCTGCCGAGGTGTATGGCTTTAAGGGACTTCATTTCTTGGGGTGGCGAGTTGCGAGTGGGTGAGTGGCAAGTGTCCCGGACCGGGCATTTACTCGCCACTCATCACTCGCCGATCGCTACTTGCTTTCACACAAGTGTCTTCGCCAGCCAGGCCTCAACGATCGCATTGAACTGTTCGGGCTGTTCCATCATTGCGGCATGCCCGCACTCGTCGATCCAATGCAATTCGCTGTGTGGGATCAGCGTGTGGAACTCCTCGGCCACATGGGGCGGGGTTATCGTGTCCTGCTTGCCCCAGATCAGCAGCACCGGCATCTTCAGCTTGGGTATCTCGGTGGCCATGTTGTGCCGTATGGCGCTTTTGGCCAGCGAGAGTATCCGGATCAGTTTCGCCTTGTCGTTGATGGTCTCGTAGCATTCGTCCACCAAAGCATCGTCAGCATGCTTGGGGTCGTAGAAGGTCACCGCTACTTTCTTGCGGATGAACTCCTTGTCCTCGCGCCGTGGGAAGCCACCCCCGAAGGCATTCTCATACAGGCCGCTGCTACCGGTTAGGATCAGGCTCCGCACCTTTTCCGGATACCTGCTGCAGTACACCAGTGCAACGTGACCACCCAAGCTGTTACCGATGATGTTGACCTGCGGATAGCCCTTGTGCTTGAGGAATCGATCCAGGAAGCGCGCCAGGTTGTCCACGTTGGTGTTCAACATGGGCATGGTGTACAGCGGCAGCATGGGCACTATCACCTTGTACTTGGGGGTGAAGTGTTGGAAGAGCGGCCCGAAGTTGCTGAGCGCGCCGAAGAGGCCATGGAGCAGTATCAAAGGCTCGCCCTCGCCGGCTTCCAAGTACGTGAATTCCCCCTCCTCCTTCAGTGATCGGTCAATGCCCATGGTAGTAGTGGTCCGACCAAAGGTAGGCGCTTGTGCGCGATGGGGATATCGCACCCCATGTGCCTTTGCACACAGGGCTGTGGATGGTTCCTGCGCATTCGTTGCAGGCGATCGCACCTTCTGAAGGAAGCTTGCATCGCTCTGGACGACGGCAAATGGACGTTCCCACTTGGTGGGCATTTCGAGTGGTGCTTCTGTTCATATCCCCCACTTTTCCCCACATCCTATAACAGCCTATGCTTCAAGCTTTATGAGGTATGTTGCAACATATCGTTAGCTTGGCCGTTGAAAATTTATCAACAAACGGAAGTAAAGTGGGAGTAAGTGGGTGAAAGTGGGTCGATTGGCCTACTTTCGCATCCATTCCGCGCACTACGCTGGCATGCTGAACCTCCTCGGTGAATACGATCTCAGGCTGGACGCCAAAGGGCGCCTGTCGCTTCCCGCTGGGCTGCGCAAGCAGCTCGATGGCGAGCTCCAGCGTGGCTTCGTGCTGAACCGGGATGTGTTCAAGCCCTGCCTCGTGCTCTACCCCATGGTGCAATGGGAGCAAACGCAATCCATGCTACAGCGGCTCAACCGCTTCGTGGAACGCAACGCTGAATTCATCCGCCGCTTCATGAATGGAGCGACACCGGTGGAACTCGACGCGAGCGATCGTTTGCTCCTACCCAAAGTCCTGATGGACCATGCCGGTATCGGCAAGGACGTGAGGGTGGTGGGCTTGATGGACCGTGTGGAGATCTGGAGCAAGGAGGAGCATGCCAAAATGCTGCGCGAGAAAGTGGATCTCACCGCCCTTGCCGAGGATGTCATGGGCAGCCTAGGTAATGCGGATGCATAGTGACTACCACGCTCCCGTTCTTTTACAAGCCTGTATCGAAGGATTGAACATTCGCCCTGACGGTGTCTATGTCGACGCCACGTTCGGCGGCGGCGGCCACAGCAAGGCCATCCTTGAAAAGCTCGGTCCCTTCGGCCGCCTCATCGCGTTCGATCGCGATCGGGATGCCTGGAGGAACGCTCCCGATGATCCGCGCTTCACCTTGGTGAAGGCCGATTTCCGCTGGATGCGCAACCACTTGCGCTACCTGGAGGCGCTTCCCGTGGATGGTATGCTTGCAGACCTTGGTGTAAGCAGCCATCAGTTCGACACCGGAGCGCGCGGATTCAGCTTCCGTTTCGATGGACCGCTGGACATGCGTATGGACCATCGTGCATCGCGCACCGCAGCGCAGTTGCTGAACGACCTGGACGAGACTTCGCTGACACAGCTTCTGCGTCACTACGGCGAAGTGGATGGGGCGCACCGGGTGGCCCGCCAACTGATAAGGGCCAATGCCGAAACGCGCATCGGAACCACCTTCCAGTTGGTGGAAGCGCTCAAGCCGGTAACACCACGGAAGAAGGAAAGCACCTTCCTGGCGCAGGTCTTCCAAGCGCTTCGCATCTCGGTGAACGACGAGCTCGCTTCCTTGGAAGCCCTGCTACTGCAGAGTAGTGCGCTAATCAAGCCCGGTGGAAGGTTGGTGATCATGAGCTACCACAGCCTTGAGGATCGCCTGGTGAAGAACTGGTTGCGCAGCGGTGATCTCGGCGGAGTGGAGGACAAGGACCTCTACGGCAAGCGCACACGGCCATTCGACCCTTCGAGCAGCAAAGCGATCCAGGCATCGGATCAGGAATTGGAAGAAAACCCGCGGGCTCGAAGTGCCCGCTTGAGAATAGGAATACGCACGTGAACAAGCTGCGCGGAAATATCCAGGAGGAGCCGGTGGAACCGGTAAAGGCAGCCAAGGTGGCGGGCCAGGTGAAGCGCCTGCCCGGCACCTTGGTCAGCCTGCTCAATGGAACATTCCTGACCCGTGAGAATGTGCTGGGCAACATGTCCTTCATCCTTTTCTGTGCAGGCTTGATGATCCTTTACATCAGCTACGGATATAGTACCGAACGCATCGTGCGTGACCTGGATCGCACTGATTCTGAACTCAAGGAGTTGCGTTCGGAGTACATCACAGTGCGTGCCAGCTTGGAGAAGCAGGAGCAGCAGAGCCATGTGGCCGCTGGCATCGGCGAATTGGGCCTGCGCGAAAGCCGCGTGCCGCCCATGAAGATCCCCTTGGGTAAGAACGACCTGAATAGCACCCGCACGGAATGAGCTACAACAAGCAGCTTCGTGCACGTGTGGGCTTGGTCTATGTGCTAGTGGTCGCCTTCGCCGTGGCCATCGGTGTGAAGCTTTTTCACATACAGGTGGTGGAGGGCGATAAGTGGATGGCCCGTGCAGAGACCGTGGCGACCACATACCGCGTGGTGCAACCCGATCGTGGCCACATCTACAGCGAGGATGGTAGACTGCTCGCCACCAGCGTGCCCGAGTACGAGATACGTATGGACATGGTGCCCGAAGGACTCACCAACGAGTTGTTCGCAGCGCACATCGATTCCCTTTCACTACGCTTGGCGCAACTCTTCGGTGATCGTACCGCACAGGAGTACAAGCGCGACCTGGTGGACGCACGTCACCGCCGTGAACGCTACCACCTCGTGCGCCGCAAGGCGGACCACACCCAGGTACAACTGCTCCGCAACTTCCCCATCTACCGTTTGGGACGCTACAAGGGTGGGCTTATCGCCGAGAAGCGGACCGTACGCGTTCGTCCTTTCGGTCGTCTCGCCGCGCGAAGCGTGGGTTATGTGCCACGCGACACCGCTGCACTTACCGTGGGGATCGAGGGAGGGTACGACAGGTGGTTGAAGGGCACCACCGGTCGCCGCCTGGAGCGCCGACTGACCGGAGGCGTATGGATGCCCGTTGATGATGGTGACGGCGTGGATCCCAAGCCGGGTTCCGATGTACACGCGACCATTGATATAAACCTGCAGGACGTTGCCGATGCAGCATTGGAAGCACAGTTGCGGAAGCACGGCGCGCAGTACGGTTGCGTGGTGGTGATGGAGGTTGCAACGGGGTATGTGAAGGCCATCAGCAACCTCACCCGAAAAGGTGACAGCACCTACGTGGAGGATCTCAATTATGCGGTCGGTCACGCCACCGAGCCGGGTTCCACCTTCAAGTTGGCGTCGTTGATGGTGGGCCTTGAGGATGGACTTATCAAAGCCACCGATTCGGTCGATACACGCCGTGGACAGGTGCGCTACTACGACCGTATCATGAAGGATTCGCACGAAGGGGGCTACGGCCGCATCACCGTACAACGTGCCTTCGAACTCTCTTCCAACACCGGCATCAGCTTGGCGGTACACAAGGCCTACGAGCGCGAGCCCCGCGAATTCATCGAAGGACTGAAGCGGTTCGGACTCCACGAGCCCAATGAGGTTCTCATTCCAGGCGAAGCCGTTCCAACAATGCGCGGACCCGGCGAGAAAGGGTGGAGCGGCGTGAGCCTGCCGTGGATGAGCATTGGGTACGAAGTGGCCATCACGCCATTGCAGACGCTCGCCTTCTACAATGCCGTGGCCAACAAGGGCAAGCTGATGCAGCCCCAGTTCGCGGACCGCATCTCGCGCAATGGTCGCGTGGTGGAACGCCTGGAGCCCAAGGTCCTCAACGAGCGCATCTGTTCCAAGGAGACCATCGACATAGTGCATGGCATGTTGCAAGGTGTCGTTGATAGCGGTACCGCCACCAATCTGCGTGCAGCGCACTTCTCCATTGCTGGAAAGACAGGCACCGCGCAGATCGCCAAGGCCAGCGCTGGATACAAGGGAGCGGGCATCAGCTACCAGGCATCCTTCGTTGGCTACTTCCCCGCCGATGCACCCAAGTACAGTTGCATCGTAGTGGTGAACGGCCCTACCACGAGCGGTTTCTACGGCAACGTGGTGGCCGGTCCCATTTTCAAGGAGATAGCCGACAAGATCTACAGCAACCGCTTGGAATTGCAGCAGGATACGCGCCTTGCGGAGGTCGTAGGACCACGCACACCGGTAAGCCTGAGTGGGCATGCCGGTGATCTGCGCACCGCGCTGGAAGGGTTGAAGGTGCCTGTGGAGATGCAGGGCGATG
>JBBEDG010000058.1:0-2367 GCA_040881405.1 Flavobacteriales bacterium
GCGGTGGAAATCGTCCACAGGCTTGGTGCCCTTGTTGTTCAGGAAGTGGTTGATGCGATCGGTCACCTCCTTCTCGGCGGCATCGAACTCCGGACGTTTGGTATCGATCGGACCAGTGCGGATGTCGTCGGCCAGGTAATCGCCCACGGTGTATGGGATCACGAAATAGCCATCGGCCAGGCCCTGCATCAGCGCTGACGCACCGAGGCGGTTGGCACCGTGATCGCTGAAGTTGGCCTCGCCCAAGGCGAAGAGACCGGGCACTGTTGTTTGTAGATTGTAATCCACCCACAGGCCGCCCATGGTATAGTGTACGGCGGGGTAGATCTTCATCGCGTCCATGTACGGGTTCTCACCGACAATGTTCTCGTACATGTCGAAGAGGTTGCCGTACTTCTCGCTTACCACGGCGCGACCGAGTTCGATGATCTTCTCTTTGCTCGGGTTCTCGATCTTCTTGACATTCACCTCCAACTTGCCGTAGCGTTCGATGGCTGCGCTGAAGTCGAGGTACACAGCCTCGCCGGTCTTGTTCACGCCGAAGCCTGCATCGCAACGCTCTTTTGCCGCGCGGCTGGCCACATCTCGTGGCACTAGGTTTCCGAAGGCCGGATAGCGGCGCTCCAGGAAGTAATCGCGGTCCGCTTCGGGGATGTCGCCACCCTTCTTTTTGCCTTCGCGGATCGCCTTGGCATCCTCGAGTTTCGCGGGCACCCAGATACGACCGTCGTTACGGAGCGACTCGCTCATGAGCGTCAACTTGCTCTGGTGCGTGCCGCTTACCGGTATGCAGGTAGGGTGGATCTGTGTGAAACACGGGTTGGCCATGTAGGCGCCACGCTTGTGGGCCTTCCACGCAGCGGTGACGTTGCTGCCCATGGCGTTGGTGCTCAGGAAGAACACGTTGCCGTAGCCGCCGGTGCAGAGCAGTACCGCATGCGCACCGTGCCGTTCGATCTCGCCAGTGATCAGGTTGCGGGCGATGATGCCGCGCGCCTTGCCGTCCACCACCACCACATCGAGCATTTCGTGACGGTCGTACATCTTCACGGCGCCCTTGCCCACTTGGCGCATCAGCGCACTGTAGGCACCCAGCAACAACTGCTGACCGGTCTGCCCACGGGCATAGAACGTGCGGCTCACCTGCACGCCACCGAAGCTGCGGTTGTCCAGCAATCCGCCGTAATCGCGGGCGAAGGGCACACCTTGCGCCACGCACTGGTCGATGATGTTCACGCTCACCTCGGCCAAACGATGCACATTGGCTTCCCGGGCGCGGTAATCGCCACCCTTCACGGTATCGTAGAACAGGCGGTACACGCTGTCGCCATCGTTCTGGTAGTTCTTGGCGGCGTTGATGCCACCCTGCGCCGCGATGCTGTGCGCGCGGCGGGCGCTGTCCTGGAAGCAGAACGCTTTCACGTTGTAGCCCATCTCGGCCAGCGACGCGGCAGCGGCACCACCGGCGAGGCCTGTGCCCACCACGATCACATCGATGCGGCGTTTGTTGGCGGGTGCAACGATGCGGATGTGGCCCTTGTGATCGGTCCACTTGCGGTCCATCGGGCCGGCGGGGATCTTACTATCGAGAGTGCTCATTGCTCAGGTCAGGCGTTGATGAACATCCACACCGGGATGAGGGCGAAGAAGATGGGAACGATCACGGCGAAGAAGACGCCCACGTTCTTGATGATCGGCGTGTAGCGCGGGTGGTTGAGGCCCAGCGATTGGAAGGAACTGGCGAAGCCGTGCAGCAGGTGGAAGGCCAGAACGCCCATCATCACCACGTACAGGGCTACATACCACAACTGGGAAAAGGCCGCCGCCACAAGGGTGTAAAGGTCCTTGTTGCCATCGGCATCCACACCCAGTTCTCCCCAATGCATCTCGTACCAGAACGCCTTCATGTGGATGACAATGAAAACCAGGATCAAGGTGCCGAGCAAGGCCATCTGGCGGCTGTACCAAGCACTGTTGGCGTTGGGCTTCTCGTAGGCATACTTCACAGGACGGGCCTTGCGGTTCTGGATGGCCAGCAGGAAACCATCGAAGGCGTGGAACAGGATGCTTGCGTAGAGTAGGTAGCTCACGGCCTTCACGAGCGGGAAGGTGGTCATGAACTTGGCGTAGGCGTTGAACTTGAGCTGCCCCTCGGGGCTCATGTCCAGCAGTTGCAGGTTCCCGGCCAGGTGGGCGATCAGGAAGATGCAAAGGAAAAGGCCCGTCAGGGCCATCCAATATTTCTTCGCCAGTGAGGAACCGAGTAGAGCTGTTCGTGCCATGATTGCTTAACAGCGAACGAATGGAAACGTTCGACCGGCCGCGAAGGTAGTAGGCGGTGGGTTATAGGGGAAAAGCGCAAGTGTT
>JBBEDG010000058.1:2467-7317 GCA_040881405.1 Flavobacteriales bacterium
CCCCTCACCGCCGCCACCTACCGCGAGCACCGCGCCCGTTTCCGCCAGCAGATGGAGAAAGGCGGCCTCGCCATTTTCCTCAGCAACGACGTGATGCCCACCAGCGCCGATGGGCACCTGCCCTTCAAGCAGGCCAGCGACATCTTCCACCTCACGGGCATCGACCAGGAGGAGACCGTGCTGCTGCTGTTCCCCGATGCCTACGACGCCAAGGACCGCGAGATCCTGTTCGTGCGCGAGACCAACGAGCACATCGCGATCTGGGAGGGCGCCAAGTTCACGCAGAAGGAGGCCACGGAGCTGAGCGGGATCGCCACGGTGCTGTGGACGAGCGCGTACGAAGCGACGATCAAGCGCCTGGTGCCGCAGTGCGAGCATCTGTACCTGAACAGCAACGAGCACCTGCGCCAAGGCAACGAGGTGGAGACGCGCGAGGAGCGCAAGAACAAGGAGACGCGTGCTCAGTATCCCCTCCACAGCGTGAAGCGCAGCGCGCCGATCATGCACCGCATCCGCAGTCGTAAAACGAGCGAAGAAGTCGCGCAGATCCAGCGTGCGGTGGACATCACCGGCAAGGCTTTCCGGCGGGTGTGCGGCTTCATCAAGCCGGGTGTGAAGGAGTACGAGATCGAGGCGGAGATCACGCACGAGTTCCTGCGCAACGGATCGCGCGGGCATGCCTACACGCCGATCATCGCCAGCGGCTACAGCGCCTGTGTGCTGCACTACATCACCAACGACCAAGTGTGCCAGGATGGCGATGTGATCCTGATGGATTTCGGCTGCGAGTACGGCGGCTACGCGAGCGACCTGACGCGCTGCCTGCCGGTGAACGGCCATTTCACCGATCGCCAACGCGCGGTGTACAACGCGGTGCTGCGCGTGAAGAACGAGGCCACCGCGCTGCTACGCCCCGGCACCATGCTGGCCGATTACCACAAGGAGGTGGGCAAGATCATGGAAAGCGAGCTGATCGGCCTGGGCCTGTTGGACAAGACCGATGTGAAGAACCAGGACCCCGAGAAACCGCTGTACAAGAAGTACTTCATGCACGGCACCAGCCACTTCCTGGGCCTCGATGTACACGATGTGGGCCTCTGGAACGAGCCCATCGCCGAGGGTATGATCTTCACCGTGGAGCCGGGCATCTACATCCGCGAGGAGAAGCTGGGCATACGCCTCGAGAACGATGTGCTGGTGACCAAGGACGGGCAGGACGACCTGTTCAGGGATATTCCGGTGGAGGCGGAGGCGGTGGAGGAGTTGATGAATAGGAAGAAGGTGGTGGCGTAACTCCACCGTTCTTAATGGACCTGAATGGACACTAATAAGTGTCCATTCAGGTCCATGGTCTGTCCATTGACCGGGAAGATCGTTGAAGCACAATCCCGCAATGGCTTCAGGGTGGCTGCGTTACGTTTTCCGTTAGCCTGCATTCTCCTCCCAAACCCTCATCACCATGTACATCAGATCCATCGGTATCGCCGTTCTCATCTTCGGCACCTTGTTCAAGGTCCTGCACTGGCCCGGGGCCAACGTCATGATCCTCACCGGCGGTGTGGTTGCCGCCTTGGCCGCGATCGCGGTATTGGTCACTAAGCCCGGGCCCAAGCCGGCCAGCTCGATACTTCGCACGGTGACCGGCGCGCTGCTCATCGCTTTCCTTTTGTTCAAGCTTTTCCACCTGCCCTTTGCGGATGCCTGGGTGCTGACGGCCGTGGTGTCCACGGTGGGTTTGCTCTTCTTGGAGCGCGACAGTCCGAGTATCCAGCGTGTGCTGGCCATGCGCTTCTCTGCGCTGCTGCTCGTGGCGATAGCACTCGTAGTGGGCGGCTCGCTGTTCAAGGTGATGCACTGGCCCGGTGCCAACATCCAGCTGTTGCTGGGCATGACGGGCTGTGCGGTGTGGTTCCTGGTGCCGCAGGGAAGGAAGTTGGTCAACGCATAGCGCCCCGCCGAACCACCGTTAATGCATAAAGCCCCTCGAGCGGTCGAGGGGCTTTATCCATGGGTGCTGTTGGATCACTTCACCAAGTAAACGACTTCCACTATGTCAGGCAGCGTGGTATCCACCACAAGCGTGTGGTATACGTCACCATATTCATCGCGGTCCAGCACATTGCCGGCCACGGTAAGCCCACGATACACGGGGATGATGGGTGTGGAGGAGGTCACGCGACGCGGCGGAGTTGGAAGGGCTTCACGGTGGAGATCTCACCATCCAGCACCATCAGGTAATAATCTTCGCCATCGAGGTCGGTGATGCGCACCCGGGTTTCGGGCCCGCTTACTTCACCGGTCTTCACGATGTGGCCATGCTGGTCGCAAATGTCGAACAGGGCATCCTGTGTGCCAGGCTCGTAATCGAACATGAGCAAGCGTTCGATCTGGTCGATGCGAACGCGAATGGGATCGGTGGTGTTGGACATGGCTCCGGAGTGTTGCGGCTTAGTACGCAGCGGTGAGCTCAAGGTTTCCCAGAACGGCGAAGCCCGGCCCACCTTAACGGCGGACCGGGCCCCTACCACCAAACCAAAACGTACTCCAGAAAGCTCAGCAGCCCTGGTCGTTGAAGATCCAGAGGCTGGTTGTATTGTTAGTGAGGGTATTCATGGCAACAAGGGTGTTCATCGATCGCTGCCCGAAACTACCGCCTTGCGCAAATCCTTGAAAGGGGTGAACGAGCAACGGACCACTTCATCAAGCGAGCGGCAGAATGGGCGTAAGTCGACTTGGAACGAGGCCTTGGGCAACGTATGGCCATCATCCGCCGTTGGTCCGATCAGTGGCGCCGTTGATCAGCCGGCAGTGTGTAGTTGCGGCAAGGGACCTATCTTTTGGCCAAACAGCAACACCATGGCACTGCGCGCACTTATCGTGGACGATGAAGCCGATGCACGGGACAACCTGCGTCTGATGCTTGAGGAATACTGTCCGGAGGTGGAGGTCGTGGGCCAGGCGGCCAGCGCTGCCGAAGCACGGGAGCTCATCACCTCTCTGCAACCCAATGCCCTTTTCCTGGATATCAAAATGCCCGGCGAGGATGGCTTCCAATTGCTCGCGTCCATCTCCGAATTGGACCTACCGGTGGTCTTCACCACGGCCTATGATGAATATGCCTTGAAGGCCTTCAAACAGAACGCCTTGGACTATCTGGAGAAACCCATCGACGTGGACGACCTGAAGCGCGCCGTGGGTAAGTTGCAGCGCTTGACCGGAGAGCTTGGCACAACGCAACCATCGGCCATCGCCGCACTACTGAAGGATCCCGCTTCGCCGTTAAGTTCGCGGCTTGCGATACCCGGCCGCGAAGGCTTGGTGTTGCTGAAGCACGAGGATATCCTGTACCTGGAGACCAATGACAGCTACACAACCATCCATATGAAGGATGGCAAACGCTCGGTGAGCAGCAAACACATCCGGGTGTTCGAGAACAACCTCGACCCGAAATCCTTCTTCCGGGTGCACAAATCGTACATCATCAACCTGGCGCACCTCTCCAGTTTCAACCGGACCGAAGGGAACATGGCTGTGCTGGACACCGGAGCCATGATCCCGGTTTCGCGCCGTCGCCTGCCGGATTTCCTGGGTCTGATCAACACCTTCTGAATGCCCTTGGCCACCTTGTTCGCTCGCGCAGCGGCCGTGGTGGTCGTACTGCTCGGCCTTCCAACCGCATATGCGCAGCAGCATGCTTTCATGCAGCTTTCGCCGAAGGACGGATTAGCCCAAAGCCAGGTGCGCTGCATGGCGCAGGATGCCGATGGTTATCTCTGGTTCGGCACACTGGGAGGTGTCAGCCGCTACGACGGTCACACCTTTGTGAACCACGCTCTCCAAGAAGGCCTGCCGGATGCACACGTAAGTGCGATGGTGCTGGATGCCAATGGTACGTTCTGGATGGCATCCGGCTCCACGCTGATACGTACCGAGGGACGCCGCTTGGTGCAGGAGTCCCTACCCAACGGCAATGGAGGTGCACGCATCCTGGGTCTGGTGGCCGATGCAAAAGGCCGCCTCTTCGTAGGAACCGATGGCGACGGCATGTACATACGCGATGAGGCGGGAATACGAACGCTGGAAGGCTATCCGCAGGATACGGCCGCCAATGTGCGATCCCTGCTGGCACTGAAGGACGGGCGCCTATTGATCGGCTTACGCAATGGACTGCTTTTGTGGGACGCTGGCAAATGCACCGCTATCGAAGTGGGCGATGAAGAACCCAAGGCGATCAGCGCATTGGCCGAAGGGCGTGATGGCGGATGGTGGATCGGCACTTTTCTCGACGGACTCTTCCACATTGCACCGGATGGTACCCGCCGGGTGTACGACGAACGCAACGGCCTGCTCCGCGACAATGTGCGCTGCTTGTTGGTGGATGAACGCGATCGCTTATGGGTGGGCACCAAGTTCGGTTTGAACCTTTTGGAAGGAGGCCGCCTGCGCGTATTCACCATCCACCAAGGCATGCCGAACGACAACATCTGGTGTTCCTACCAGGACAGCGAGGGTAACCTCTGGTTCGGTACCGATGGGGCCGGTGCGCTGAAATATGCCGGTGATCGTTTCGTGACCTTCACCGTGCGCGACGGCCTATGCAGTGATCTGATCATGAACATAACCGCCGATGCGCAAGGCGACCTGTGGCTGGGCACTTACGACAATGGGGTATGCCGTATGGATGGCATGGCCATGGTGAACAGCTTGGACGGATTGCCCAACAACACGGTGTGGGCAGGGCTCTGCGATCGCAATGGTGTGCTTTGGTTCGGCACCAACGAGGGTTTGGCCAGGATCGAACGTGGCGTGGTGAAGCCCTTACCTGCCGCTGCTGCCCTGGCCGCCGAGCG
>JBBEDG010000059.1:0-7312 GCA_040881405.1 Flavobacteriales bacterium
AGGTGAATACCGGCTGACTGGGAACGATCACCTCTTCCGGCTGTAGCACGAAGAAGGCTATGGCACGTGGATGCACCACCACGGAATCCACCTTCACCACGGTGCTGGAATTGCCGTTGATACCGACAGCCGTGAGGCTCACCGAATAGGTACCCGGCTGGTTGTAGGTATAGGTCGGGTTATCGGCCGTGCTGGTGCCGCCATCACCGAAATTCCACTGGTAGCTCTGTGCCTGCCAAGAGGTGTTGGTGAACTCAACGGTCAATGGCGCACAGCCTTGACCCTGCCCCAGGAAGTTGGCAGTTGGCAAGGGTGGTACGATCACAATGTCCTGGCTTACCGTATCGCTGCAGAAAGCGTTGCTCACCACTAGGGTGATGGTGAAATCGCCCCAGGTGGCATAGGTGTGCGAGACTGGATCCTGGGTGCTGCTCGTGGTTCCATCGCCGAAGCTCCAGGTGTACTGCCAGTTGCCGGGTGCTGTGTTGTTGGTGATGTCCACCGTGGCATCGGGGAATAGCTGCGAGAATGGCGTGGCCATGAAAGCCGCTGTGGGCGTAGGATACACGGTAACGGTGCGCGTACCTATGGCAGTGCATCCGAAGGGCGAGGTCACAGTAAGGGTGATGATGCGCTCTTGCGGTGCGGTGGTGGTATTCACATACGTGTAGGTAGGAGCAACACCCACAAGCGTGTTGCCATCGCCCATGTTCCACAGGTAGCTGTCACCTCCAACGCTGGTGTTGGTGATGGCCACGGTAAGCGGCGAACAACCCAGCGTGTCCAGGGTGAAAGTGGCCGTTACCAAGGGGTATACCTGTACGGGATGAGTGGTGGTATCGGTGCAGCCATTCACGGAAGTAGCGACCAGGACGGCATCGAACACCACGGGAGCCGATGAAGAATGGGTATAGGTATGTGCGGTATTCCCCGGCGGCGCATCCAAGCTGGTGCCGTCGCCGAAGTTCCAGTTGAGCGTACTGGCACCGATACTCAAGTCCTGGAATGGAACATTCAGGGGTTGGCATCCTGTGGGAACACCCACGATGAATTGCGCCAAGGGCTGGGGATGCACCAGGATAGGAGCCGTTGCCGTGGAGGTACAACCGAATGCAGAAGTGGCCACAAGCACCGGGCTGAAGCTCACATCCGCCAGACCCTGGTTCTGGTAGACATGCGTTGGCGCGGTGGCTGTGGAAGCTTGGCCATCGCCGAAGTTCCAGCTATAGGAATCCGCACCTGTCGATACATTGATGAATGGTACTGTAAGCGGAGCGCAACTTGTATCCGGTGCAACGAATGCAGCGGTAACGGCCGGAAAAACCTCCACCGTGTCCGTGACAGTGCTTGTACAGCCGTTCACCGTTGTAACGGTAAGGCCAATGGTGTAACTATTCGCTCCGGGTCCGGCGAAGTTGTTCCACGTATAGGCGTGCTGGGCCAGGTCGGTGGTGGAGCTCTGTCCATCGCCGTAGGTCCATTGGTAGGAGTCGGCGCCAATGCTCAGGTTCTCCAACTGCGTGGTGAAAGGGTGACAACCACTTCCCTCGGCCAGAGCGAACTGCGCGGTCGGGTTGGGGTTTACCAGCACAGTAGCTTCCGCGGTATCGGTGCAACCGAAAGCATTGCTGCCCACAAGACCCACAGTGAACAGCTGATCGTTCGTAGTGGAGTTCACATAGGTGTGGGTGGGCGTAGGGCCGGTGCCGGTGCTTCCGTCACCAAAATCCCAGGCGTAGCTCACCGCACCCACCACCGAGGGGAAGGTCACCGTAAGCGGGCTGCACCCACTATCAGGCGTGGCCACGAAGGTGAAATTGGGCGTGGGGTACACCATGATCTGCTGTGTGGTGGTGGCCGAGCAGCCCGCTGGTGAAGTGGCCGTCAGTGTCACCACGCGGATATCCAGGAAGAACGAAGTGTTCACGAAGGTGTGCGAGGGCGATACGTCGGTGGAGGTGGTGCCATCGCCGAAGTCCCAGAAATAGCTACCCGCACCGGTACTGGTGTTGGTGAAGTCCACGTCCATGGGTGCGCAACCCGCAACGCCGTTGTGGATGAAGCCCGCCGTAACGCCGGGTGCCACGGTTATCTGCGTGGTGGTGGTATCGGAACAACCGAAGGGCGACGTGGCAATGAGCTGTACGGTATGCAGGATGTCCGTGGTGCCCGTGTTCAGGTACACGTGCGTTGGGGCATCCTCGGTGGTGGTCACGCCATCGCCCAGGTCCCACTGGTATGTGGAGGCACCCGTACTGCTGTTGTTGAAGACCACAGAAAGTGGCGAGCAACCGATGGCGGGGACCGCATCGATAACAGCTACAGGACGGGGCTGCACATTCACCCACTGGGTGCCCGTATTGCCGCAGTAGGGCGTGGTCACATCCAGCGTCACCACGTATGGGCCCGCTGCGGCATACTCATGCGACGGGGCTTCCTGATCGGAAGTGGTTCCATCGCCGAAGTTCCAGCTCCAAGTCGTTACTGCATTGCCCGGTGCGGTGGTGATGTTCGGGGTGAATTGCGCCACGCTACCAAGGCAAAGATTCTGAACGCCTATCGTCACAACGGGCGGGTCGAAGACATCCACCGGCCTTGAGAAACTGTGCGTGCAGCCGAGCGCATTCGTAACAGTGAGTGTGATAGTGTAGTTGCCGGCCGCGCCGTAGAAGTGCGGTGGCGGATCCACCTCGTTGCTCGTGGTGCCATCGCCGAACTCCCACAGGTGCGAGACCGCGCTGATGGAGGTATTGGTGATGGTGACGGTAAGCGAGTCGCACGCCGCATCCTGGTCCAGTGTGAAGTCGGCTGTTGGACGGGGGAGCACGGTGATCACCACGGTGGCTGTATCGGCGCAACCCGCCGTGGCGCCTTGTATGCTTGCCGTATAGGACACATCATAGGTGCCAGGATCATCGAAGGTGTGGCTCTGGTTCCCGGCACCGGTCCACTGGAACCCTGCACCTTCGTCGAAATTCCACTGGAAGTAGTTCGCACCGCCATTGGTGGTCTGTGTGAAGTTCACCGCTTCACCAGCACAGATGGTAGTGGGATCGGCCGTAAGGCTCACAGAAGGTGGCGGCACGATCTCGATGGTGATATAGGCCGTGTCGATGCCGCAGTAGTTGCTGTCCAGCAGCATCACTTCGTAGGTTCCGATACCGGGATATGCTACGGTGCGCGGGAAAGTGGGCGGCCAAGGTGTCCAGTCGATGATGGAATCCTGGCCGGCACCCCAGTAATCACCGAAGTTCCAATACTCATAGCGCTGGAAGATGTTGCCCTGTTGGAAGCAGTTGCGCTCTGTGGTGTTCTGGTAGGTCACCGTGCGGTCGGGCCAGCATAGCAAGGTGGCAGAAGGAGTGATCGCCGCATCGTCCAGGTCCCAGATGCGGATCGGGTTGAAAGTGGCCACACTGGGTCCACCTTGCAGGGTGTTGCACTGGTTCTCCGCAGTTAGGCGCACAGTGGTCTCGCAGTCCACTGTGTTACGCTCGTACATGTGGGTGATGGTCTGCCCCAGGTTCGTATGGTCGAAGGTTAGGGCCGGTGATCCATCGCCGAAATCCCACACGAATACGGTGCTCGGCGATACGTTGGTGCTTGAGTTGATGAAGTCCACAGGCCAAGGAGCACACACTTGCGTGAGGCCACCCACCGGGATCTGGATCGAGGCACTGGTGCTCTGCTCCATCACCAAGGTGCCCACCACCACACAGCCGGTGTTCACTTCGGTGAAGGTCACCGTGTAGGTGGCAACGGCCAGTGGGTACACGTGGGTAACGGACTGCGGCGGCGCCAAGCCCGCGCCCACTTGCAAGGGGCTACCGTCGCCCCAATCGATGGTGTAGTTGCCCACCACTTGCGGCGAAGCGACGACCAAGGTGAAGTTGGTGGACGCACAGTGGAACCACTCGGGCGCTGGCGATGGGTTTCCGTAGTAGTCGAACAGCGTGGGGCACTGCGCGCTGGCCGCCAAACCGACGAATACAGCGCATGCGGACGCTATGGAACGGAGGGAATTCAACGCGGTGTGGAGCATGGTCGTGCCACGTTTTACGCGGACTCCCGGAAGAAGGATACCGGGCGCATTAAAACTCGACGAACGACAGGAAGAAAGCAACCACTGGATGCGGTTCGCGTATGAAGGCCTTCGCTACACCTCCTCTCCACTCCCGGTGTGTGCTGAAAAGCCAATGGAACGATACGACCTCTGTGTTATCGGTGGCGGACCCGCTGGATACGCCGCCGCCATGCGCGCACTCGATTTCGGCAAACGCGTGATCCTGGTGGAACGCGACCGCATCGGTGGAACCGGGATCTACAACGGAGCCCTGGCCTCGAAGACCCTGTGGGAGATCGCACAGCGGGTTTCAAGCACCAACGAGCTGATGCGCACCCGCAAGCGCGAACCCTTGCGGCTTGAATGGCAGGAAGTACAACGCACGCTGAACGAAGCACTGTTCGAGCGGAAGTACCTGCATGCCTGCCACATGCAACTGCTGGCCACCGAGGCCGGCCGTACGCATACCGGCCATTTCCACCACGAACGCGGTTCAGGAGTACTGACCGGAGCGAACACGGTACACATCGAACGCAGCGGGTTCAGCACCGATATCCATGCCGAGCAGATCATCATCGCCACCGGAAGTCGCCCACGCAAACCCGCTGAGATCCCCGTGGACGAGGAACACATCTTCACCAGCGATGGCATCTTCAACATCGAGGAACAGCCCAAGAGCATCGTGATCGTGGGCGCCGGTGTCATCGGCTGCGAGTTCGCCACCATCTTCGCCAACCTCGGCGGCACACGGGTACACCTTATCGATCGCGCCGAGCGCATCCTACCCTTCGAGGACGAGGACGTGTCGGAACTCATCGCCAAGAACCTGGAACGTAAGGGCGTTGTGATCCACCGCTCGGCCAAGCTGGAGAAGATCCATGTGGTGAACGGCCAGGTGGAGTACCTCCTCTCCTACCCCGATGGCCGCAGCGAGACCGTCCACGTAGAGAAGGCACTGATCAGCGTGGGCCGCATACCGAACATCGAAGGACTCGGCCTGGATGCGGCGGGCGTGGAACTCGAAGCCTTGAAAGGCACCCCGATCATCAACGGCACCGATACCAGCGTGCCCCACATCCATGTGGTGGGCGATGCCACCGGCAGCAACATGCTGGTGAACATCGGCGAAATGCAAGGTAGGCACGTGGTATCGCGCACCTGGGGCAAGGACCCCGGCACCTTGGACCACACGAACGTCAGCACCATCATGTTCCTTGATCCGGAAGTGGCCGGTGTGGGCATCAACGAACAGACCTGCCGCAAACAGGGCATTCCGTACCGCGTGGCCCGCATCGATTATTCGTGCCTGGCACGTGCCATTGCGATGCGTCGCACCAACGGCTTCTTCAAGCTGCTTGTCACCGACGATGATGAGATGCGCGTGCTGGGCATGCGTGCCGTGGGAGAACACGCCTCCAGCGCTATACAAGCCGTGGCGCTCATGATGCGCTTGGGAACGCCCATCAACGAACTGGCCTGCCTCGTGCATCCACACCCCAGCATCACCGAAGGCGTGCAGGAATGCGCGCGCATGCTCCTGGGCCGTTCCATCTTCAAGCCCAGCGTTTTCGGCGACCGCATGCGTTGCTACACCTGGTCACCCACGGTGGAGGGGTTGGTGGCGGCGTAGTTGTGGGAGTTATGTGTCGGGCCTACAGCCCTCCATCTCGCTCACACTCATCAACCACAGCGTTGCGATTGGCTAGTCAGTATCGGGACAGTCCCGTAGGGACGACATATGGGTAGCCGTCAGGTACGTATGGCATTGGCACAGTCCCGTAGGGACGGCATATGGGTACCCTGCTGGAACGCGATCTATGGCCAGGCATCCAGGCCGGACCCAAGGCGTATCAACAATTCGATGACCCTTTCTCACCGTACCTCGATGAACACATCCTCCTACTGCGGCGCCCCCGGATCCGAGAACCGTTCATCATTGATGAAGTCCCAATCCGTGAGGGTGTTCAGGAAGGCGATCAACTGCTGCTTCTTCACGGCGGTAAGCTGCAAGCCACCCTCGGTGAACTTCATGTTCGGATCGATGGTGGTTGAGGGATGGCCACCGCTATCGTAGTGGTCGATCACTTCCTCCAAGGTCTGGAAGCGGCCATCGTGCATGTAGGGTGCGGTAACGGCCACATTGCGCAGGCTGGGGGTCTTGAACTTGCCCATATCCTGCGGCAGGCCCGTTACCCCACCCAGACCAAGATCCGTGAATGCTGCACTCAGACCATTGTTGCGCAACAGGCCATCGGTGAAGCGCCCTCCGCCGTGTGGATGGCAGTGGAAACAATCGGCACCGCCTTGGCCGAAGGGGGAGGCTGGTGGAATGCCGCCTTCCAATAGCGTGAGCTGGAACCCGAGCTGCTCTTCCACGGTGAGTGCTTCATCGCCGCGCATGAAACGATCGAACTTGGAGTTGCCGCTGATGAGCGTGCGCAGGAACTGCGCGATGGCCTTGGATGCCTGCACCGAATCGATGGTCGTTGTTCCGAAGGCATCGGCGAAAAGCTGCACATAGGCGGCATCGGCCTGCAACTTGGAGACGGCGTTGGGCCAGGTGTCGTGCATCTCGATCGGGTCGCGCACCGGGAAGAAGATCTGCTCCTCCAAGGTTGCCGTACGACCATCCCAGAAGAACCGATCCTCCCAGCCCAGGTTGATCAACGCCATGCTCTGCCGCGTGCCCTGTATGCCATCGATGCCGGTGCTGAAGCGCTCCGGATCGCTGAATGAATTGGCCTGAAGGTGGCAATTGCCGCAACTCATGGTGTTGTTGCCCGAAAGGCGCATCTCGTAGAACAGGTGGCGCCCCAGCTTCACACCTTCCACGGTCATGGGGTTATCGGCGGGTATGGGCATGGGCGGAAAGTTCAGCGGGATCTCCAGCGCATAGGGCGTTGGGTTGTGCCCGCTGGGGCCTGGCGGATCGGGATCGTCCGTGCCGGGCTTGCGGCAGCCCACCTGCAGTACCACCAAGGTGATCAGGCCCAGGAAAAGAAGTCGCTTCGGCGTGTTCATGGCACTTGGTCCAAGGAGCGTTCGTCGTTCAAGGCATGCAGGAAGGCCAGGAGATCGGCGCGCTCCTGTTCGTTCAGTACAAAGGTCTGCAATAGCGGGCTGCGGTTGGGGTGCGCCAAGCCGCCGCTCGCGAAATGGTCCAGCACATCATCCAAGGTGGCCATGGTGCCGTCGTGCATATACGGCGCTGTGAGCGCCACGTTGCGCAAGCTGGGCGTCTTGAACTTG
>JBBEDG010000060.1:0-7273 GCA_040881405.1 Flavobacteriales bacterium
TGCTCATCGCCCAGGTGGTGCCACGCGGCATGACGATCAGCGGCACCAGCAGCATTGTGCAACTCGATGCCTGGGATTGGGAAGATGCCACGGTGCGTGCCGATGATGGCGTACACCTGAACTGGCCCAATGCCTATGATCGCAGAGGCTGGTGGGCCGAACCCGATGAGACCGAGCAAGGCAAGAAGGACGAACGCGCCGAGAAGATCCAAGAACTCCGCGAGTTCTTCGGCAAGGCGAAGGCCTACGCTACCGTCGCTGCTCCGGCGAAGACCGACCTACGCATGGAGGCGATGCGCGGCATCTTCGATGGGAAGAAGACGCTCTTCGTACACGCCAACGCAGCACGCGAGATCACCGAAGCAGTGCAGTTCGCCAAGGCGGAAGGCGTGAAGCGCACCGTGATCGTGGGGGGCTACGATGCCTGGCGCGTGGCCGACCTGCTGCGCGACAATAAGGTCGATGTGATCCTGGATCGCCTACACAGCCTGCCGTTGCGACCCGAGGATGATGTTGACCTGCCATACAGGCTGCCCGCATTGCTCAAGGAACGCGGTGTGCGTTTTTGTCTGGATCGTGCCGGCGATATGGAAGCCATGGGTCTGCGCAACCTGCCTTTCCAAGCCGGCACAGCCATGGCATACGGCCTTTCACCCGAGGATGCGCTCCGCGCCATCACGCTTGATGCCGCTGCCATTCTCGGTATCGATGACCGGTTGGGCAGTCTTGCAGTGGGCAAGGATGCCACGCTGATCGTGTCGCAAGGCGATGCACTGGACATGCGTACCAATGCGATCACGCACGCCTACATCCAGGGACGCAACATCGTGCTGGACGACCACCACAAGCAGTTGTACCGGCAGTATAAGGAGCGGTTGGAGAAGGCTCAGTAGCCCAACTTCTCCCGCACCCTTCCCAGCACATCACGCGCCACCACACGGGCCTTTTCCGCGCCCTTCTGCAACTCGGCATCGATCGCGCTGTGGTCCTCCATCAGCCTTGCGAAGGTTTCGCGTTCGCTGCGGAACCCATCCAGCAGCGCAGCCAGTAGTTCCTTCTTGGCGTGGCCGTAGCCGTAACCACCAGCACGGAATTTAGTCGCCATGTCGGCCACCGCATCGTTAGGTGCCACCAGCTTGAAGAGCTTGTACACCGTGTTGCCTTCGGGATCCTTGGGCTCTTCCATGGGCGTGCTGTCGGTCACGATGCCCATCACCTCCTTTTTTAGATCCTTCTCCGGGGCGAAGATCCGCAGGAGATTGTCACGGCTCTTGCTCATCTTCTCGCCATCGGTGCCGGGAACCAGCATCACCTCTTCGTCGATGCGGGCCTCGGGCAGCACAAAGCACTCGCCCATCTGGTGGTTGAAGCGTTCGGCCACATCGCGTGTCATCTCCAGGTGCTGCTTCTGGTCCTTGCCCACGGGCACGAAATGCGCGTCGTACAGCAGGATGTCCGCCGCCATCAGCATGGGGTAGGAGAAGAGGCCCGCGTTCACGTCCTCCAGCCGGTCGGCCTTGTCCTTGAAACTGTGCGCCAACGCCAGCCGCGAGTAGGGGAAGAAGCAGTTCAGGTACCACGATAGTTCGGTCACCTCCGCCACATCGCTTTGGCGGTAGAACACGGTGCGGTCGGTATCCAACCCACAGGCCAGCCAGGCGGCCGCCACAGCGTAGGTGTTCTCGCGCAACACCGCAGGTTGCTTGATCTGCGTTAGCGCATGCAGGTCGGCGATGAACAGGAAGGATTCGTTCGCCGTGTCGCTGCTGAGCTTGATAGCGGGACGGATGGCACCCAATACATTGCCCAAGTGGGGTGTACCGGTGCTTTGGATGCCTGTAAGGATGCGGGCCATGGCTGGCGAAGATACCGAGCTGATCCGGCAGCACTGGTGGTCGTTCTCCGGAGTGCCTATAGCGCCAGCCGGTCCGGTAGGCAGGTCGACCCATGCTGAGCGCAGTCGAGGCGGGGTCGCCCCACAGGCTACCTTCGCCATCCCAATACCATGGCCCGCAACGCAGAGGATACCGAGCATTCGCTGGAAGAGCGGACGAACAAACGCCGTGTCCAGGACAGCGAAAGTCGCCGGAACCCTGCAGCCAAATGGCTGTTCATGCCATTCCGTTCGCTGTACAAGGCCTACTTCGCGCTGGTCTTCTTCGGTTCCCTTGTGGTACTGTATATCCCATTCCGCGTTCTACTATTCACTCCACGGCGCTACCAGCGGGCCTTTCGCCTGAAGCGTGCCTGGGCCAACTTCCTGCAATGGGCCAGCTTGGTGCCGGTGCGTGTGGAACAACATGCACCATTGCCTAAGGCACCGTACGTGATCTGCTGCAACCACAGCAGCTACCTGGACATCATCCAGATGTACAACGTGATCCCCGCGTACTTCCTTTTCATGGGTAAGTACGAACTGCTGAAGTGGCCGCTCTTCAACATCTTCTTCACGGACATGAACATCGCCGTGAACCGCGGCAGCCACATCGAAGCAGCAAAGGCCTTTCGCCGCGCGGCACAAGCCATCGACCGCGGCACCAGCATCGCGCTTTTCCCCGAAGGAGGCATTCCACCCTTCACGCCCCGGATGAAGCCCTTCAAGGACGGTGCCTTCCGTCTGGCCATCGAGAAGCAGGTACCCATTGTGCCCATGACCTTCGTGAACCACTGGAAACTTTTTGGCGAACCCACGGAACTGCTCGGTCGTGCCCGACCGGGAGTGGCCCGTGCCGTGGTGCATGCACCCATTTCCACCACCGGACTCACAGAAGCCGATCTGGTAGCTTTGCGATGCCGTGTTTACGAGGTGATCGAGGCCCCACTCTTCGATGTTTGACCCTCGGATCATCTCCACATCGACCATATTTCCATATCATCTCATCTTCACATTTCCTTCCAAATGAAGATCGACGACGCCTCCCTGGACCGCATTGCTGAACTGGCCAAGCTGGATTACAGCGACCCCGCTGCGCGCAAGACCATACTCGCTGACATGGAGCGTGTGCTGGGTTTTGTGGAAAAGCTGAACGAGGTGGATACCAAAGGTGTGGAACCCCTCATCTTCATGACCGACGAGGCTGATGTATTGCGCGAGGACATCGCCGAGACCACCATCACCAAGCAGGAGGCCTTGAAGAACAGCCCTGTCAAGGATAGCGACTACTTCAAAGTACCGCGCGTGGTGGACAAGGGGTGAAATTGCACCTAACTTTATCTGGACATGGTGGGACGGTCCCTCATCATGAACCCTCTGGCAATTATCGTTGTTCTTCACTAGGCCATGTCCATCTTAACGGGATAGGCCATTCCTATGACTTCGGCAAAGGACCGCTATTTGTGCTTTTGCCCTATAAATTCAAGCTGAAGTATGTATCCTGTTACATAGAAGACAGCTATGAAGGAAAGGCATATATCCGAGCTGAAATGGCCGGGATTCGCCAACGCCCGGCCTGGGCTGATGATGCGCTCCATGAATCGCTTGCTTCGGGTTTTTCGCTCCAAGGCGCTGCTTGTTCCAGCTCCTGATCCAAGGAAGGACATGCTTACCGTGCAGCAGGCCGCCAACTTGCAGCATCTGGCGCATTCCGTCCTCCTCTCAGCTGTACATGGCGAATTCGTGGAGGTGGGATGCTACGTGGGGCATACCTCCAGCGTGATCATGAGCATCCTCGACCCTCAGGTTCAAAAGCGTCCTTTCCATGTCTATGACTGCTTTTCGCACAGGTTATCCGAAGCGATGGATGTTCGAAAGGTCTTTGAATCGAATCTCACGAGCCTCGGTCTACCGCTCCCGCACATACATCAAGGGGATGTGAACCAGACCCTCCCGGCCCAATTGCCAACACAGATAGCCTTCGCGCATATCGACCTTGGGGTGGGAGGGAGCGTTGAACATCATTCGGCGTTGATGACCCACACATTGGAAGCGGTTTACCCCCGCCTACAGAAGGGTGGTGTATTGGTCCTTATGGACTATCATATTCCAGGCGTTACGATCGACGGAATTGATGTCAACCCCGGAGTTCGCCTCGCAGTGGACACCTTCTTCGCGGACAAGCCCGAGGTGCCCATCACGCTATATGGAGGAGCCTATTCGCATGGTTATGTGCGCAAGCTGTAGGGCGGGTCGTCCCTCGTGGAAATGGGATGAATAGTTGAATTATTGTGGGTCCTGCCGAATGCTGGGAGGAGCCACAGGCATCGCTGCAAGGAACCGATCAATGGGCCGGTATCCGTTCAGTTTTTCCTGATCCCTTTGCCCTTTCCAACACCTCCGCATGGCTCTCACTCCATGTGGCACGGGGCCTGGTGCCCAGTTCACGCCAGCCATAGATGAGGGATATGGCCAATGCGCTCACGAAATTGACCCCGACGAAGGCATTGATATAACTGGGGTCGAGCCCCCAGAAAGTGGGCAGCACCGGTATCAGGAAGAAAGCACAGTTGCTTATGATCTGCATCACCAGAAGCACCGTTCCGCTGCGGGTCATGTTATAGGTCCATCCCAACAATATGGTAAGGCAGACCATGCTCAACATGAAGACCGGTGTAGGATACCCGTCGGGAGTACCCTCTTCGATCAACAACATGGGCAAGTACCAGAGTGCCCAACCACACCCAACGAGCAGGCATGCCGGTAGTGCGGCCATTCGATCTTGAAGCCTGGTGACCGAGAACTTCATCCATGCGGTCTCCTCCACGAAGGCGATACCAACAATGAACCCCATATTCGAAAGCAAGGCTTTACCTGTGCTCCAGTCACCACCGATCATGTTCTCCACGAATAGTCCGGGCCACTCGCGAATGCCCATGATGGCCAGAAATCCGATGCCCGCCCAAGTGAAGAGGAATTTCCAAGAAATGGCGAAAGCGTACCACTGAGGAGGCACTTTCCATTTCAGGAAGCCCCCGAAAAGGGTTTGTACACCTGCCCATCCTTCAAGGTAAGCTGTCAGCCCTACAGCGAATACCAAAGGGCCGAAAACCCTGAATCGAAAGATCATGTGGGAGATATCGTCGTCATTGATGTGGGCATCAACGGGAAGCCTGCTCCATACAACGCCGACCACCACGAATTGGTAGAGCAGTGTAAGCAGCACGAACGTGAGGACAGGAAACCGCTGGATGATCGCGCGCATGACCGGAACTTTTGGGTGGTCGAAATTAGAGCATCTCCGTCGTTGAATAACGACAGTTAAAGCAATCTTAAGGCAACGTTCAGGAACGGTTGAGGAAGAGTTGTTCGCCGAAAACAAGAAGGAGCTCACGCTTCCGTTACGGGCTGCCGTTGTACTGTGCGGACATATGTTTGGTTTCGTGGAAATGCTGAACGAGGTGGATACCAAAGGCGTGGAACACCTCATATTCAAGATCGACGAGGGGATGTGCTGCGCGAGGACATCTTCTATACCACCATCATCTAACAGGAGGCCTTGAAAAAAGCCCCGCAAAGGATAGTGATCACTTCAAGGTATCTCGCGTTGTGGACAAGGGCAATTAACCCTGACACTTGACGAACGCTCTTTCTTGATATTATTTCACGTCGTTTTCCGACATTGAGGAACTCTCCCTGGTTGTGAAGGCACCAGTATCCTGGCACATGAAGAGTTGGGTAGGCCGTTATCCTGTTCTGACCTTGGTGATGCTCGTATTGGGCACACAGCTTGGCATCGTTCTCACTGCGGCAGCCCTGATGCCACCAGGGGTTCGTATGCATGACGCAGAGGATGCTCATACGATTTTCCGATTGAGGGTCTTTGGTCCCTTGGTCTTCGCTATCGCCATTTCGTGGTACCTCGAAGGCAAGGCTGGTTTGATGCGCCTTTTCAGGTCCTACAAAGTGTGGCGTGTTCCAGGGCGCTGGTACGGATTTGCCATAAGCTGGAAATTCCTGTTCTGTTATTTGGCATGGGCCATTGCGGATCTTGCAGGGATCATGCCCTGGCCAGGAGCCGTGGTGGAGGGTTCCTTTACGGGCTCGAACGGTCTTCTTTCTGGCCTCTTGGCATCATCCCCTTTCATCATCGGCATCGCCGTGGTAGAAGAGACGACCTGGATGAAATTCTGTTTGACCCGCTTGCAGGACCGCTATTCCGCCTTCGTCTCCTGCCTGTTGACCGGTGTTGCATGGGGCCTGTGGTACCTGCCAATGCTACTGTTGGGTGAAGGGGTCCCGGATGGTGTGCCTTGGTACATGTTCTTACTGAGCATGGTGGGCCTAGCTCTGATACTTGGCTGGGTGTATAACATGACACGCAGTGGACTTATTCTCCTATTTATGCAGTTGGTCAGCAACATCGCATTCTTTGTTATGCCTGCGCTGCCCGGCTGGCACGACGGAAACCCCCAGTACGTTGTCGGCTTCATCGTGGCCGAGGTTTTCATTGCCGCGGTACTGGTCTTGGTCTACGGCCCTAAAGAGCTTGGCATAGGGCCGCGACCGACTTGGAGTGATGGTCTTAAGACCCAAGAACAGCCCAAGGTCATTGTGCCAGAACGATAGGTGCGACCATTCCAACCGCTTCACTATGTTCTGACCCAGGGAGTTGCATTCCCCTCCATGATAGATTACCTTCATATTCATGGAAACGATCCAACACTTCCATATCGACCGCTATTCGGACTTGAGTCGTCAGCAACTTCTGTCCAAGTATGTCAACAAGAACAGGCCTGTGATCCTCACCGATACGGCCAAGCGATGGCCTGCGGTCGGGAAGTGGACGCCGGAGTTCTTTAAGACCCGCTATGGTAAGATCTCCAAGGAGGTGAATGGCCGGGTGGTCCCCTTGTCGGAGCAGATCGACCTGATCAAGTGCTCAACGCCCCAGAACCCGGCACCCTACCCTTACAATCTGGAGGTCGCCGACTATTTCCCAGAGTTGATGGCCGATATGCAGCCGCAGCTCGTGTTCGGCAAGATGGATCGCGGCGTATCAGCCCTGATGCCCAAGATCCTCATGCACGGGACACCGATCCACGAGATCTTCTTTGGGGGCAATGGGTCCTGGTTCCCGTTCATTCATTATGATGCATTGTTCCTGCATACCCAGATCACCCAGATCCACGGTGAGAAGGAATTCGTACTGTTCCATCCGGATGATTCACCCTACTTGTACCCGAGCCCGGTGAATGAGAAATGGTCACAGGTCAACAATGTGTTCGATCCGTACCTTGAAAAATTCCCCTTGTTCGCAAAAGCAACACCCTACCGCGAAACGCTGTGCGAAGGGGAGACCCTCTTCTTCCCTTCTGGCTGGTGGCATACTACCATCAC
>JBBEDG010000061.1:0-7246 GCA_040881405.1 Flavobacteriales bacterium
CAACGGCTATCTCCGAGCCGTTGCCAGCAAAACCATCCTCTCTGATCATGGCCACGGTGAAGAAGTCCTGCTTGAAGGCGACCCAGTTGGTGCGTCCTTGCAATTTTGCTTCCTCCGCTTCGGTCTCGCTCAGGTAGTCGCGGTCATCGCTGAAGTACTTGTAGTAAACACCACATTTCTGCAACTCGCTGGGCAGGTGTTTCTCATTGTTGAAGCCGGTGAGCTCCCAATGGAAGAACAAGCTGCGCGGATCGACCTCGGTCTTAATGCCGGTGAATTCGGCGTTCACGTGCAGGAAGTAGGTGGCGGTATCGAGCCGGTAGGTGATCTGGAGGAATTTGCCGGGGTCGTTCGTGGCGGCCTTGAGGCGCACCGCATCCTTACCAATGGGTTCTGCTGTGAAGTACAGGTCGCGCGTGCTGATGTCCTGATTACCGGAGAAAAAGCGGAACTCGTAGGTTCCGGAATCCGGATCGGCCAGCAGCAAGGGCGTTTGGTGGTAGGTGGTGTACTCCTTAAGGCGGATCACCGAGGGCCGCGCGCCATGGGTGCTTATGCTGATCTGCAAACGATCGTTCTCGATGACTACTTCCTCGTTCGTTCCTTCAGCGGCTGCTGCGAACAGGCCGAATCGCTGGCCTGCGGCAGCGCGACGCAGGCTGTCGGCCATGCTGGCTTCCAGGCTGTCCATGGGCACGTCGTCCGCATCGCGGATAACGGCAGTGGACAAGGTGTCTGGAAGCGGAGCTACGCGGCGCTCGTCGAGTTGGGTCTCCGCATCGCGGCCCTGCTTCTCGATGGTGAGTGTCGCAAGACTGTCCTGTTCTCGCTGGATACGCGCAACCTCTTCGGGGCTGGGCATGGTGTACCACGTGTAGCCGATCAGGATGGCTGCGATAAGGATGAAGCCGATGATGGAATTGCGATCCATTGGTGCGTGCGCGTGGAACTATGGAAACTGTGGAAGGGCGGCAAAGATAGCCGGGAGGAGGGAGCGCACATGTGCTCATGCGGCCATGTGCTCATGTGCTCATGAATGCCGGTGTTTACGGGCGTGGTGGGACTTCAGGCGGAGTGCTACTTGTGGGGTAGCATGTGCTCATGTGGCCATGTGCCCATGAATGCCGGTGTTTACCGGCGTGGTGGGACTTCAGGGTCAGTGCTGGGGGCAAGGTCAGCATGTGCTCATGTGCTCATGAAATGCTGGTACATGCCTGGGTTGTGCGACATCTTGCTTTACGGTGCTGGCAAGGTCGACATGATGCGAAAGCGGCATTGAGTGGAATGCAACGGCCTCAGAGTCGCTGTTCCAGCAGATCGAAGCGCCGCATGAGCACATGCTCACATGAGCACATGAGCACATGACCTTACGCTTCCACCTTCTCCCCCTTTTTCACCCCGGCCTTCACGGCGGCCTGCACAAAGCCCACGAAAAGCGGGTGCGGGCGCGCCACGGTGCTGCGGTACTCGGGGTGGAATTGCACACCGATGAAGAACGGGTGGTCCTTCAGTTCCACGATCTCCACCAACTTGCCCTTGGGGTTGATGCCGCTGGTAAGCATGCCCGCCTTCTGGTAAGCCTCCAGATAGCTGTTGTTGAACTCGTAGCGGTGGCGGTGCCTTTCGCTGATGTCCTTGCGGCCATAAACAGTAGCGGCCAAACTACCGTCGGCCAGCTTGCAGGGGTATGCACCCAAACGCATGGTGCCACCCTTGTTCTCGATCACCTTCTGCTCTTCCATCAGGGCGATAACCGGGTGGGAGGTCTCCGCATTCATCTCGGTGCTGTTGGCATCGGCGTAGCCCAGCACGTTGCGGCCGTACTCGATCACCGCGCACTGCATGCCCAGGCAGATGCCGAAGAAGGGCACCTTGTTCTCACGGGCATACTTGATCGCTTCGATCTTGCCCTCGATGCCGCGATGACCGAAGCCCGGCGCCACCAGGATCCCTGCAAGCCCACTTAGCTGCTTGGCGATGTTCTTGGCGTTCAGCTTCTCGCTGTGTACCCACTTGATCACCACCTTGGTCTCGTTCTCGGCGCCGGCATGCTCCAGGGCCTCCTTGATGCTCTTGTAGGCATCCTGTAGCTCCACGTATTTGCCCACCAGACCGATCTGCACTTCGTTCTTCGGGTTCTTGTAGCGGCGCAGGAAATCCTTCCACTGCGTCAGGTCAGCTTCCGGGTAGGCGTCAATGCCGAGCTTCTTCAGCACCACTTCGTCCAAGCCTTCCTCCTGCATCAACAATGGCACGTCGTAGATCGTCTCCGCATCGCGGCTTTCGATCACGGCTGTTGGCTCCACGTTGCAGAACAGGGCGATCTTCTCCTTCATGCCCTTTTGCATGCCGTGCTCCGTGCGGCACACCAATACGTCGGGTTGCACGCCCAGGCTCAGCAGTTCCTTCACGCTGTGCTGGGTGGGCTTGGTCTTCAACTCGCCACTGGTGCGCAAGTAGGGCAGCAGGGTGAGGTGGATGGTCAGGCAGTCCTTGCCTTTCTCCCATTTCAGCTGCCGGATGGCCTCCACGTAAGGCAGGCTCTCGATATCGCCCACGGTGCCACCCACTTCGGTGATCACGAAATCGTAGATGCCCTTGCGTCCCAGCGCCTGTATGTTGCGCTTGATCTCGTCGGTTATGTGCGGGATCACCTGTACGGTCTTGCCCAGGTACTCACCCCTGCGCTCCTTACTGATCACGTTCTGGTAGATGCGGCCGGTGGTGACATTGTTGGCCTGTGAGGTGGGTGTATCCAGGAATCGCTCGTAGTGCCCCAGGTCCAGATCGGTCTCGGCCCCGTCCTCGGTCACGAAGCACTCGCCGTGCTCATAGGGATTGAGCGTACCGGGATCAACGTTGATGTACGGATCGAGCTTTTGGATCGTGACCGTGAAGCCCCGTGCTTGCAGGAGCTTGGCCAGGCTGGCACTGATGATGCCCTTGCCCAACGAGGAGGTAACGCCTCCGGTTACGAAAATGTACTTGGTGGAACCCGTCATCGCCTTATGGAAGCGCCGGAAGTTGTTCGGCGATCACGGGGTGTAAAGGTAGCTTTACTTGCGACACGGACAGGGAGCGCCAATAGGGATAATTCGCAGGGAGTTGCAGCGGTGCTTCCTCCAGTCCAACAACCCGCCGGTCCTCTCTTGGGTAAGGCTGGGTCGATACCCTTACAACACCCGCCGCACCATCCTCAGTTTGTGCGTATAAACACCAGCCTCAGCATTGAAGATGCCCTGGTGGTCCAGCTTATCGATGCGCACGCGGCCACTGCTATGGGCGATGCGCAGATCACCTTCATCGCCGCGGGTGAGGATAACACCCACATGGGTGATATTGCCTTCCTCGTTCTCGAAGAACGCGAGGTCACCTGGTTCGCTCAGGTCCAGCAGTTCCACGGGATCGCCTTCCTCGGCTTGTTGTGAGGCATCGCGTTGCAGGTAGATGCCCATCAGGATGAAGAGCATCTGGGTGAGTCCGCTACAATCGACTCCGCTGGGTGTGCGACCGCCCCAGAGGTAGGGAGCGCCCAGGAAGGGGTGGAGGTAGAACTCCAGCAGATCCGCACGCTCCAGTTCGGGGCGGTGGTTGGTAACGGCTTGCACAGGAAGGCGGTGGTCGTTCCAAAGGATGGTGCCGTCCTCGTAGAAGGGCACTACGCCACCGTATGGCAACAAGACCTGACGGTCGCCGAGGTCTGCAATGGTGCTTTGGTCGATCACCCGCAGATCCGGATCCAGGTTTGGTGTGGCGCAGACCGCGATCTGCTTGTTGTCCACCCAACCCTCGTATCCGTCGTGGTCGAAACAGAGCTTGCTCCAGCTGCCCTTCTCCTCCAACACTTCGGCGGTCTCCCCGAAAAGCCATTGGGTGATCATTTCTGCACGATCATTGGGCTCGCTGCGTACCGGGACAATGGAGAGGGGGGAGATGACGGAGGGCATGGCGATCAGAACCCCGATACATATCGGGGCAGAAAATTAGATGATCAGAAGATCAATGAGGAAGAGGGCACTTGCGTATAACCGCTTCGCGCCTAAAGAAAACAGGTATGCCAGGGTTGCAGCAACATCGATCGAAGCGGCATTCCATTGTCTGATCATCTGATCGGGTTCACAGTGCTTCGATCACGATCGCGCTTGCGCCACCGCCACCGTTGCAAATACCAGCCGCACCGTACTTGGCGCCATTCTGCTTCAGCACGTTGATGAGCGTTACGATGATGCGCGCACCGCTGCAACCCAGGGGGTGGCCCAGGGAGACCGCGCCGCCGTTCACATTCACCTTGGCGGGATCCAGGCCCATGAGCTTGATGTTCGCTAGACCGACGACTGCGAATGCTTCGTTCAGTTCGAAGAACTCGATGTCACTCATCTTCAGACCTGCTTTTTCCACTGCGCGGGGAACGGCTTTGGCTGGCGTGGTGGTGAAGTGCTCGGGTGCTTGTTCGGCATCAGCATAGCCCAGCACCTTGGCGAGCGGCTTCAACCCGAGTGCCTTGGCTTTGGCGGCGCTCATCAGCACCAGTGCAGCAGCTCCGTCGTTGATGGTGCTCGCGTTGGCGGCGGTAACCGTACCGTCCTTCTGGAACACGGCCTTCAGCGCGGGGATCTTGTCGAAGCTCACGTTCTTGTACTCCTCGTCGTGGTCCACGATCACGTCGCCCTTACGGGTCTTCACGGTCACGGGAACAACCTCGTCGGCGAACTTGCCGGCCTGCCATGCGGCTGCACTGCGGGTGTAGCTCTCAATAGCGAAGGCGTCCTGCTCCTCGCGGCTGATGTTGTGCTCCTTGGCGCAGAGCTCGGCGCTCACGCCCATGGCGCTCTGGTGGTACACATCGGTAAGGCCATCCTTGCCGATACCATCGATCAGTTGGCCATTGCCGAAACGGTATCCGTAGCGGGCCTGCTCCACATAGTAGGGCGTGCGACTCATGCTCTCCATGCCGCCGGCCACCACGATGTCGGCATCGCCGAGCAGGATGTCCTGGGTGGCCATCATCACGGCCTTCATGCCGCTGGCGCAGACCTTGTTCACCGTGGTGCATGCCACCTCGTTCGGCAGTCCGGCGAACTTGGCCGCCTGTCGCGCCGGGGCCTGGCCCAGGTTGGCTTGCAGCACGCTGCCCATGATCACCTCGTTCACCGTTTCCGGTGCGATCCCTGCCCGCTCCACAGCGGCCTTTACGGCAGTAGCGCCAAGCTGTGTGGCAGGTACTTCGGCAAGGCTGCCGCCAAAGCTGCCCATGGGAGTGCGAACGGCGGATACGATAACGACTTCAGTGGCCATGGTATGGATGGAATTTGTGGTTTGGGGCCGCCCTTTCGGTCAGCGGGCGCAAAGGTAACGGGTGGGGTAGGAATGGGAATGGGCGCTACTCGGATCCGGCCTCGGGCCGCCTCTGCGCTTGAACACGCTTTCGGGCATCCTTTGAAGCCTTCATGATCTCATTTGCGGTCACCGCCTTCTTGGGTCGCATGGAGTCGATCAGATCCAACAACTTATTGCGGGCGAGTTTGCGGCACAGGTTCTCTGCCAGTTTCAACTGCTCTGGCTCGGTGAGCTGATCAATGAGCTGCTCGATCTGTTCGTAGGTAAGTACGATGCTGGGGCCTTTGGTGAAGGTCATGGAACCAATGATCAAGTTAAAGTTACTATGCTGCATGAACCACATGAGCAGTAGTGATAATTTAGGCCTGCAATGCCAAACATCCGCACTTACGTAACGTGTGCATTCACGATGTTTCTTCTGGCCGTCGCTGGTTCATGCATGGCTCAAGCTGAAACGATGTATAAACCGCCATGTGTGCCTGACACCATGGAGGTCTTTACCATCGTTGAGCAGATGCCGCAATTCCCTGGAGGTGAAGCGGAGTTGTTCAAGTATCTCGGCAGGGCCATTTCGTATCTCAAGTGCCCCGGTGAGGAGTTGCCACCAAGTACTGTGATGCTGACGTTCGTTGTGCGCTACGATGGCAAGGTATGCGACGTTGAGTTGGTCCGTGGGGCCAGCTGTGATGAAGCCGATCAACAGTGGCTTTCCATGATACGGAGCATGCCTCAATGGGAGCCCGGCAAGCAGCGCGGTGAAGCGGTGAACGTGCGGTATAACCTACCAGTGCGAATCAACTGGAAGTGAGGGGTTGAGAGATTCCCCCTCCTGCCCTTGGAATTCCTTGCTCAGGTGATCACATGGTGCACCTCTATCCCCAACGCACACCTGAAATGCCCCTTCGGGCAAGTCTTGTACCCGTGCAGCCCACACGGCCTGCAATCCAGCTTCTCGTTAGTCTCCACCACGCGCCCATTTTCGCGAAGTGGTCCGAAGCCGAAGGCGGGTACAGTGCTACAGAACACTACGGTAACCGGGGCGTTCATCGCGCTGGCGATGTGCAGCGGCGCACTGTCGTTCACGTAGTTCATGGTGGCGCCTTCCATCAGGGCTGCACTGGCGAGCAGGGATAGATCCTCTGAAAGATCATGGCCACGCCCGGCAGCACGGATGATGCGTTGACAAAGTGGACCATCGCTCGGTGCGCCGATCAGAAAGACATGCAGCTCTGAGGGCAAGGTCTTGATGAGTTCCACCCACTTCGTTTCCGGCCACTGTTTGGTGAACCACACGCTGGCAGGTGCAATGCACACGTATCGCCCTTGTGCTTCGGTGTGCTGGTACACGAGCCGCTCGGCATCGGCACGTGCAGTTACGGTGGGGTAGAGGCGAGGCAAGGGCCTGCTGGCATCCGTAATGTGTGCGATCAGGTCGTTGAGCCTGTCAACCTCATGGCGGCCATCACCGATGCCGTGTTCCACTGTCCTAGTGAACAGGAAGCTCAGTGGATTCTTATCGTATCCGATCTTATCCTTGCCGCGTGCCAAGACCATCATCAAGCCGGTAGCGAAGAAGCGCTGGGCATTGATGATGTGGTCGTACTCGGTCTTCCGCAGTTCGCCGATAAGTTGGAAGAGTGCACGGGTCTTACTCTGGCGTTTGTCCCAAACAAGAACGTGGCGCAGGAAGGGGTGGGTGTGGTTGGTCGCATTCGTTGGTCGACCCAGTGGGTCGACGGTACGGTTACGATCCACACCATTCTCGCCATACCCGAACAGCCCCTCATTCCCCTTGCGCACCACCAGGTCGATGGCCGCATCGGGATGGAAGGCGTGCAGCTTCTCCACGATGCTCGTCACCAGCACGGCATCGCCGAGGAAGGCGGTCTGGATGATCAGGAACTGTTTG
>JBBEDG010000062.1:0-7236 GCA_040881405.1 Flavobacteriales bacterium
GTGAGCAATCCGCAGTACATGAATTCACCCTGGATGCAGTGGTAGGTGCGCCTGTGGTCCAATGCTCCGTAGCAGGACTCGAAGGCCGGATGGATGGCGTGGATGCTCAGGAAATGCAGGCTGCTTTGGGGCTTGTACTTGATCATGGAAGGGGACTTTTGATACCCCTTCAAGATACGGAAAATGCACCCTGCATCAGCGCATTCGTGGCACAATAATTCCAATGTTATCAAGGCTCGCAGAAGGCACACCATCGCGGACAGCACCCCGAACAACGCTCATCGATCAACGACGAACTACCATCGAACAACGACCATCGACCATCGACCATCGAACATCGAACATCGAACCCCGAACAACGAACACCGAACACCGAACATCGACCAACGAACAACCTCTCAATCCTGCCTCGCCCAGTTCCGCTCGATCACCTCCAGTAGCTCATCGTGGATGGCACTGTTGGTGGCCACGATCTCCTCATCGAACACTGGATCCTTGGTGATCCGGAAGCCGCTCACCTTTCCACCGGCTTCGCGCACCAGCAGCACACCGGCGGCCACATCCCAGCTGTTCAGTCCGTACTCGTAGAAGGCTTCGAAACGACCACAGGCCACGTAGGCCAGATCGGCGGCAGCACTGCCCAGGCGACGGATGCCGCGCGTGCGGTGCATCAGTTCGCGTAGTAGGTCCATGTACTCGGCCTCGTAGCCGAAATCGTCGTACGGGAAACCGGTAGCGAGCAGGCTGTCCTGCAATTCCTTGCGGGCCGAAACGCGGATGGGCTCTCCGTTCAGATAAGCCCCGCCGCCCTTCCAAGCGGTGAAGCGCTCATCGCGAGTCACTTCGAGTACCACGCCAAGGATGGGCTCGGTACCGTCCACCAAGGCAATGCTGATGCAGTAGCAGGGCACGCCGTGCACGAAGTTGGTGGTGCCGTCCAGCGGGTCGATCACCCAGTTGAGGACTGCGCCCTGCACTCCGCTACCTTCCTCGGCAATGAAACCGGCTTCAGGCAGGATCTTCTCCAACGCTTCCACGATGCGGTCCTCGTCCGTGTGGTCGACGTGGGTGACCAGGTTGTTGGCGCTTTTCGAGGAAACACCGGCTTCTGTCAGCTTGGGTGCTTCTTCACGGATGAAAGCAGCGATGTCCACGCAGATCGCTTCCACCTGCGTGGTGAGTTGTTCGAGTTGGCTCTTGTCCATGGTTCATGCATTCGAAGCCGCTGTAGTGCTGGCTTCATTATCCTTTCCCTTGCGGCTGCGCAGCCAGATCATTCCTGCGATACCGGCCAACATCAATACTGTGGAGATGATCTCCGCCTGCGTTATGTCGCCCCACACCTTCACGTTCACGCGGATCTTCTCCACCCAGAAACGCTCCAGTCCGTTCAGGAACAGGTAAGCGAAGAAGATCATTCCGGCAGGTTTCAAGCGCGTGCGCAGGGCCCAGAGCAGGAAGAAGAACGCGATACACACCGTGATCTCATACAGCGGGGTGGGGAATACGGTCTCCGGCAGCACGGTGCAGTAGCCATCGAAGCAAGGCCGCCCGTCGGTGAGCGGAATGCCTACACTATTCACGTTGTTGGGGTAGTCGTATTGCCACAGCCACTTGGGACCAGGGCCCAGGAAGGTGGTGTTCACGATACCCCAGTCGCCATCGCCGCTCACTTGGCAACCCAAACGGCCAATGCCGTAAGCGAGCATCACACCGGGTGCGGCGCTGTCCGCCCCATGCCATACCGGTATGCCATGCTTGGTGAAATAACGGATCACCATGGCGCCTGCCACGATGAGTCCTCCGTACATGGTGAGGCCGCTGAATATGGCGTCGCCACTGGGGTTGGTGATGAAGGCGAGGAATTCCGAAGGGTTCTCCAACCAGTGGAAGGCTTTGGCGCCGATCAAACCCCAAAGCGCGGCGATCAACGTAATGTTGCCGGCATGGTCCGCTGGTTGGACGAGGATGGTCTCGGTCTTGGGTTTCTCCAGTTTGACCTTGTCCTTCTCGCGCCACTTCAGCCAGGCCAGTAGACCAGCCACCAGCACACCTCCGAGGAAAACGCCCTTTCCGCTGAGCAGGAATCCCGGAGGATCGCCCACCGATTCGTCGAAATTGAGGATCAGGTAGAGGCCCTTCCAACCCAGCAGGAAGCCCAGCAGCGCGCTGGTGATGAGTTCCATGGGCTTGGCAGGCAGGCCGATGGTCTCCGTGCGTGTACTGGGTTTGATGATGCCCTGCGCACCCTTGCGCTTCAGTTCCAAGCCCAAGGTCCAGCTGGCGAAGATGAAGGCCACCGCCACGAAGAACCCGAAGCTGTTCAGGAATTTCAGGAACGGCAAGTCCAGACCGGTAAGGTCGAGCAGTGCGTGGTATAGGGTTGGGTACATGCGCGGCCAGTTCGATTTTTGCTACTATGCTTCTGTACCGTCGCTCCGATACGTATCGGAGCACTGGGTCGACTGTTGAAATTCTGCTCGGGCCATCGCGCCTTCCAGATGTCCATCCCCGTTGATCTTCTCCAAGGTCACCGGAACGATCATGTTCACCAGGTCCGGATCGTACGGCATTGAAACGCGGAGGTAGTTATCGCTGTAGCCTTCCATGGTCGCTGCGATCACGTTATCGCCATGCTCGAAAAGCACATTCCGTATGCTTCCCAAGTGCCGTTGGTAGAAGGCCCGTTGCAGCTTGTTGCTCAGCATGCGCAACTGCTTGGTGCGCTCTCGGCGGACTTCCATGGGAATGGCATCGTCCATGCGCACAGCGGTGGTGTTGGCGCGCTCGCTGTAGGTGAACACGTGGAGGTAGTCCACTGGTATGGTGCGCAGGAACTCGTGCGTCCTCATGAATTCCTCCTCCGTTTCGCCCGGCGTTCCGGTTATCACATCCACACCGATGCAGGCATGTGGCATGCGCTCCTTGATGCGGTGTACGCGTTCGGCATAGAGGGCGGTATCGTAACGGCGGCGCATGCGTTCCAGGATCACATCGCTGCCACTTTGTAAGGGCATGTGGAAGTGCGGTGCGAAACGTTTGCTGCTTGCCACGAAGTCGATGATGCCGTCGTGGCAGAGGTTTGGTTCGATGCTGCTGATGCGGAAACGTGAAATGCCTTCCACCTCATCAAGCGCTTGGATCAATTGGAGCAGGTCTTCACCGTGCTGCCGATCGAAATCGCCCGTATTGACACCGGTGAGCACGATCTCCTTCACGTCCGAAGCGGCAATGCTGTGCGCCTGCTCCACCGTCTCCGCAATGGTTCCGCTACGACTCCGACCGCGCGCAAGCGGAATGGTGCAAAAGGAGCAGAAGTAGTCGCAGCCATCCTGCACTTTGAGGAAGGTCCGGGTGCGATCGTTGGCGTTGTAGGACGGGATGAAACGTTTTACTTCCTTGATGGGGGAGAAGATCGCTTCGCTGCTCTCGCGATGACCGTCGCTGGCTGATGCCAAGCGGCGGTCGACGTGGGCCGCCAGATCGAACTTCTCATTCGCTCCCAACACCAGGTCCACGCCAGGGATGGCCGCGATCTCCTCGGGCTTCAACTGGGCATAGCAACCCACCACGGCAATGAAGGCCTCGGGGTTGATCGCCTGGAAGCGTCGAACGTGGCGGCGGCACTCCTTGTCAGCGTTCTCGGTCACGCTACAGGTGTTCAGCACGAACACATCGGGCCGCTCTTCCTGCCGCACCTTGGCATAGCCTGCCTCCTCCAGCGAACGGGCCAGAGTGCTGGTCTCGCTGAAGTTGAGCTTGCAGCCCAAGGTGTGGAAGGCGACGGTGCGGGGGGAGCTCATTGGTCGGAAGGTGCCGAGGCAGCCGCAAATGCCGTCTGCACCTGCTCCTCGTCACTCAAAGCGGTGGCAAAGGTATCGCTGTGGGCCTGAACACGGAATCGACAGATTATCAGGTACTTTCAAGCAGCCTTTCGGCCGTTCTTGCGTCTCCAGCGTAGATCACACCAGTGTAGAAGCTTATGGTCCGACCTTGTATTCTCCTACCATCCGAAAACATTGGGAACATCCACTTCAACCCGCCTGTGATCACCGAGCCTAGCTTGCTGGTGGCGACGATGGGGACTGGAGTGTATCAACAGCTCGCGAACAACGTTCGCTTGGCACCCGATCCAGCCAATGATGCGGTCGAAGTGTTTGGGTTCGTGGGCCAAGTACGGCACGCCCGGATCTTCAACGCAGAGGGCAAGCTGGTGAGAACCTATGAACCTGCTCCCGGTCAATTGCGCTTTCTCCTGAATGGTATCATGACCGGTTCTTACATCCTCGAATTGACACATACCTCCGGTGCACCGATACGATCGCCGTTGATCATTTCAAACCATTGAACCAGCGACCATGGCACACAAACTACCGCGGCATCTACCCCTGCTCTTCGGGATCGCTCTGGCATCGTCCGCTTTGAACGCACTGGCGGTTACCGTTGACATATCCGTGAACTCGTAGGCCTATTGCGTCTATCCGACCGGAGCACTATGCGCCGAGGTGAGTGGCGGCGTAGGTCCGTACACACTGCTGTGGAATACCGGCTCCACGCAGAGTTGCATCAATTCATTGCCACCGGGTTCCTACAGCATTACTGTTACCGATTTCATGGGGGAGGTTGCCACAGCGGATTTCGAACTCAACAGCTCTCCCTTGCCAGGGACCAGTGGTGAATGGGTGCCGGGATGTCCGCTGGGTACGCCATTCGGAGGGCCGCCTTACCGCTTGTTCCTACAGACCGGAATGTATTCCACCGGAATGCCACCCTTTGATGTTTCTGATGGTTCATCCGTGTTCTGGCAGGCCGACCCGGAAGGAGGGTTCCTCGAGATCTACAACCTACCACCTTCCGGCACGCCAACGACCATCAACATCAGCGATGGGAACGGATGCACCAGCACGGTCAACACCACCATACCCCAGCCGCCACAATGGCTGGTGCCGCAAGTGCTGGATGTGAACGGGGCGTGCAGTGGTGGCAGCAATGGCAGCATCCGCGTGTATGTGCCACAGGAACCATCCGGATGGGCTTCGGCCTTTCGCCTGCACAATGGAAGCAACTACGTGACATGGACCAACATTCCGCAGAACAACCCCGATGCCTTCCAAGCCGGCTACATCAACCGCGAGTTCATTGCCCAGGGCCTTCCGGCAGGCACGTACAAACTGGTGCAATACGTATCGTGGGAGCACTACAACAATCCCTTCCTGGAGCAATGGTACCCGGACGCGCAACTGCAGGCTGAATGTCCGGACACCCTGGCCACCATCGAAGTGCCCGATCTGGGTTTCACGTGCGGTACATTGAGCGGTCGTGTTTTCATCGACCCCAATGAGAATTGCAGCTTCGGATCGGGTGACGTGAACCTCACGAACACGGTGATCGAGGTGCAACCGGGTGGCTATGTTGCGCTTACCAATGCCACGGGGCAATACAGCATCAACCTGCCCAACGGCACCTACACCGTGGCCGACCAGAACCCGCTGTACCAGGAGCATTGCGGTGTGGAAGGCACACCGTTCGACATCACGCCCGCTGCGCCCAACATTACGCGCAACCTGGCGGATACCAGCCTTGCCGGCTTGGACGTGGAGGCCCTGATCGGCAGTGGTGCCGCACGACCTGGATTCGAGGTGCTGTACACGATCAGCTCCAAGAACCTGACAGGGGTGAATGGGGGCAGCGGAACGGTCACGTACACCTACGACCCCACGCTTATCTACCTGAATGCCAACCCCGCGCCTGCCAGCGTGGTGGGCAATACCATCACTTGGAACTTTTCGAGTTTGAACGCACTGACGGAACGCTATTTCCGTCCACGCTTCCAAGTGCCTCCGGATATTGGCCTGCTGGGAGTCGACCTGGCGTCCAGCGCCTCGGTGGTCATGGTGAACAACGAGGCCAATACGACCAACAATACCGTGGAACACGTGGTGACCATCACCGGTGCATATGACCCCAACGACAAGCTTGCGCGGACCAGCATGGGGAATACATCCACTTGGCTGATCAACGAGGACGAATGGATCGATTACACCATCCGCTTCCAGAACACCGGAACGGACACCGCCTTTTTTGTGGTGATCACGGACACGCTGCCTGCGAACCTGGATGCTGCGACTTTCCAGCGTGGCGTAGGATCCCATGGCCACTATGTCACCCTGCAGGGACAGGGGGTGATCCGTTGGATGTTTCCCAACATCCTGCTGCCGGACAGCAACGTGAACGAGCCATTGAGCCACGGCTTTGTCACCTTCCGCATCCGCCCGCACCTGCCACTGCTTCCAGGGGATGAGATCGAGAACATCGCCAACATCTACTTCGACTTCAACCCGCCGGTGATCACCGAGTCGAGCGTGCTGGTGGCGACCACGGGGACGGGAGTGCGTGAACAACGGTCTGAGCGTGTGCAGCTGCATCCGAACCCGACGCGCGATCTACTTTGGATCACTTCGGAGTGGACCATCGATGCGATCACCATCCATGCCGCCGATGGACGGGAGGTGATGCGTCGTTCACTGCGCGATCTGAACGCCTCGATCGATGTGTCCGAATTGCGATCGGGCGCCTATTTCGTGGTCGCCGAAATGCACAGCGGTGGCCTATCCCATGCACGCTTCATCAAACAATAGCCATGAGGAATATCCTCACCCTTGCCGCTGCGCTTCTCGCTTTTCACAGCTACGGCATTTCCATCCAGTTCGAGACCGTGATACCCGAGACCTGTGGTAACGGCAACGGCAGGGTCATCGTCTCGGTGTACGGGGGTGTTCCGCACTACAACTTCTCATGGTCCAATGGGGCCACCACGGAGAGCCTGCTCAATGTGTCGGCCGGTACCTATACGGTCACCGTCACCGACGACATCGGTGCGCAGTTGAGCGAGCAGGTCATAGTGCCCGGATCGTCGATATTGCCATGGAACGAACAAGGGTCCTATTCGATCTTTGATGGCTTCTCCGAAGTCTGGGGTGGCGCTTGTGCGGGACAATGCAATGGGAGGATCACATTCCATTGGGAGATGTATGGTGGCACGGCACCATTCTCTGTCGATTGGAACGCATTGGGTCCGATCGATCCGCTCTTTTTGACCCCCGAGGGCGCGATAGTATACAGCGGTTTCTGCCTGGGCGACGATGTGACGTACACCTATTCGGATGCGCTCGGCTGCACTGGTGCTGGTTCCTTCACGGTGATCGGCGTGGACAGTGTCCCCGATATCGTATCCGT
>JBBEDG010000063.1:0-7200 GCA_040881405.1 Flavobacteriales bacterium
CCACCGCTCAGCTTCACGCCGCGCTCACCGATCACGGTCTCCAGACCCAGCTCCAAGCGATCGCTGAATTCGTTCACATACGCGGCCTGCACGGCTTTCTGCAGTTGCTTTTCCGTGGCGTCCGGTCGTGGGAAAAGAATGTTCTCGCGGATCGTTCCCTCGAATAGGAAGTCGTCCTGAAGCACCACGCCCAAGTGCTTGCGGTAGCTGCTCAAACGCACCTGGCTCAGGTCCTGCCCGTCCAGGGTCACCTTGCCCGAAGAAGGGGTTAGGAATGTGGCCGCCAAACTGGCGATGGTGGTTTTTCCGCTACCCGAAGTGCCAACGAGAGCGATCACGCTACCGGCTTTCGCCTTGAAGCTGATGCCGTGTAGCACCTCTTTACCCTCATCGTAAGCGAAGCGCACATCGTGGAACTGGATCTCGCCCTTTACCTCGGATAGTTGGATAGGACGCTCTTGCTCCATGTCCTCGGGATCCATGTTCATCAGTTCCTCGGTACGGTCCAGGCCAGCGAAGGCTTCGGTGAGCTGGCTGCCAATGTTGCTCATCTGTACGATGGGCGCGATCATGAAGCCGAGGTATAAGGTGAAGGCGAGGAACTCACCCATGGTAAGCTGGTCGTGGATGATCTGCCAGCCGCCGATACCCATGATCCCCGCGCTGGCCAAACCCAGGAGGAAAGTGCTGCTGCTGGTGATCAGCGCGGTGGCAGTAAGGCTCTGCTTCACATTCTGGAACAACCGATCCACGCCCACCTCGAAGTTTCGGTTCTCCTGCTCCTCGGCGTTGAAACCCTTGATCACGCGTACTCCGTTCAAGGTTTCTGTCAATCGGCCGGTCACTTCGGCATTGATCACGCCGCGTGTGCGGAAGATGGGCCGTATGCCCGCGAAGGCCTTCATGGCCACGATCGCAAAAATGCTCACAGGGACCAAGGTGTAGAGCGTCATAACAGGACTGATCCGGATCAGCAGGAACAAGGAGATGATAGCCGTGAGCGTACCTCCGACCAACTGCACAAGGCCGGTGCCCACCAGGTTGCGAACGCCTTCCACATCGGTCATGATCCGGCTCACCAACGCGCCGCTCTTGGTGTTGTTGAAGAAGCTGATGGGCAGGGAAAGTACCTTGCGTTGCACCTGCGCTCGCAGCTGACTGATCAGCAACTGCGCCTCCACACTGAGGAGCTTTGTGAGCCAGAAGCTCGTTAGGCTTTGTACCACGATGGACGCTACCACGGCACCCAGCAACCACCACAGTAGATCGATGTCCTTGTTCACGATCACATCATCGATCAAGTACTTGGAAGCACCCGGCAACACCAAGCTTGCCACCCTGCTGATCACAATGAGCACCAATCCAAGCAACACATGTTTGCGGCGGGGCCAGATGAACTGCCTGAAAGCCGTGCGCCACGTGACACTGGGCTTGGCTGTTGGCAGCTTTCCGGCAGCGGCACGCATTTGAGCTCGAGGCCCGTTCGGAGTGCGTTCCGCGCGGTCCGTAGGGAGTTTTGGTGTGATCAAGTTGGATGACATGGGGGCAAATGGCGCGGCAGGCAAGGGTCGGGCCGCAGGGTTCGGAGCGGACGGATCGTCAGGTGCCTTCTACTTTTCCGCCATGGAACACGATCGACATCGGGTTGTTCTCGCGGTGGATGCGCTCATCACCGATACCGAATGCTGCATCCTGATCATGGAGCGAGGTACCCAGCCCTTCAAAGGGTCTTGGGTCCTGCCAGGCGGCTTGGTGGATCCTGGAGAAACGGTGGAGGAGGCGTGCACGCGCGAGGTGGAGGAGGAGCTTGGCTAGAACGTGCGTATCGTCCCCCTTGTCGGCATCTATTGCAAGCCCGGACGCGATCCACGTGGGGCATTCGTGAGTATCGCCTTCCACGCTGAGGTCGTCGGTGGGGAAATAGTTCCCAGTGAGGAAGCCCCGTCACACCATTGATTGGGGCCAGCGGATTCCCTGGAAATGGGCTTCGACCATGTGCGCATCGTGGCCGATCCCCGCGTTTTTGTAAACGGTGCGGGGGCGCGTTAAGGTTTTTTGGTCACGGCTATGTAAGAACGAACACCACCTGCGGATCATGGAGCAACACACGGCACGGAAGCTGTGTTCCGCTTCAACCATGGAACGTGACACCACTGTACAGCTTACCCTGCTTGTGGACGCCTCCCCGGAGACCATCTGGAAGGCGCTCACCGATCCCCAACTGACCAAACTCTACCTAGGGAGTTGGCAGGCTCGCAGCACTTGGAAGACCGGCGCTTCCCTGCTTTGGATCGAAACCGAGGAAGGCACGGAGCAATTGCGCGCCCAAGGCACCGTAATGGCCTGCCTGCCAGGGCGTCGCTTGCGCTACACCCGCCTGCTTACCAACGGCAAACTCCCCGACGAACCAGCCAGCTACACCACCGTCGACATTGTGCTCGATGGTGAGCGTGATGGTCGTACCCGGGTGGAACTTTATCATGGTGATTTCGCAGGGCTTCCGCATGATGTGCGGACCGCCCGGGCTGCTGGGCGCACCTGGGTGGAAGCCTTGGTAGGCCTCAAGCGGATCAGCGAGGAGCAACAGGCTGCGATAGCTGCCTGATCTCGCTGCCGAGCAGTGCATTGGTGCAAGAACGGTGCGTTCTACCGACCTTGCAGGCCGTAGCGCACAACCGCTACTGCTCTCGTCCATGAAAATGCGCATCAACAAACTCCTTGATCGGGCCTTGATCCCCGATGGAGGAGGAGAGTTGCTCTTCTTCCAACGCGACAACGACTACACCATCGAGGTGGTAGGTATCATGGGCGAGTTGATGACCACCGCGCACCATGGATCGGAGGATGCATTGGCCGAAATGGCCTTGCAACGCTTGCGATATCCGGATACGGCCCACGTGGTTATAGGAGGATTGGGCATGGGGTTCACGCTGGCCACTGTATTGCGCCTTGTTGGCGATAAGGGTAAGGTGATCGTAGCCGAACTCGTTCCCGAAGTGATCAAGTGGAACCAAGGCCCTATGGGCGAGCGCTCCGGCAGCCCGCTGAACGACCCACGTACCATCGTACACCAAGGCGATGTCTTGGAACTGATCCGATCCGGCAAGGAGAGCTACGACGCTATCCTGCTCGATACCGACAACGGTCCCGAAGGTTTGACGCAACCGCGTAACAATCGCCTTTACTCGCACCGGGGCCTAAGATCGGCCTATGTTTCTCTCAAGCCTGGCGGCATACTCGCCGTTTGGTCCACGCATCCGCACGACCCCTTCACACGGCGTTTGGGCATGGCTGGCTTCCAAGTGGAGGAACAGAAGGTCTTCGCGCACCGCGACAAGGGCACCAAGCACCACCTGTGGTTCGCGAAGAGGCCGAACTGAGTGCGTATCACAATTTCGTGAGCAAGAGCTTCCCAATGGCTGCGGTCTGGTCCGCAGGCATCGCGGCTGCTTTCGCGAACTTCCTCCAGTTCTTCACACCGGCCACCACTTCATCCACGACCACTTCGGCCTTCTTGATGTTCATCACCTTCGCCACGGCAAGAAGGTCTTCCCGCGTGATGTCCAAGCGCTTCCCGTTGATGCTCATCTGGTGCTGGCGCAACCACACGTTGCCCGGGTCGTATGCGAACGTGATGTCGTAAGCCGGGGCCAGATGCCATTCACCCTGCGGGTCCATCAGGAAGGACGTGTTCTTTGTGTGGTCGTCCAGGTTGCGGGCCACCACGTTGAAGCACATGCGCCGGAAGAGTTCCACGGCAGCGGGATAGGGTAGTCCAAGCAGGCGCATCATTGCAAAGGCATCCTCATAACGATAGAGCAGCGGGTCGTTGAAATCGTAGTGTCCAAGACCACATAGTGTGGCCATGTGCAGGCGCTCCGTTCTTCCTGTGGAAGCATTCACCACACGATCGAATCGTTGCGTCACGAAGTGCGCACGACCATTCTCATCCAGCAAAGTGCAGGGCATCATGCTTATCCCGCAAGCAACGGCCATCAGATGGTACGCATACTCGATCCGGCCATAGCCTTTGGGGTCGCCGAGTGCCACGTTGGTCACCCCATCGAATTTTATCAGTGCATAGGTGAATCCATCCAAGCCATCGATCTGGCCGCTGCGCACCTCGCCCTTATCCGCATTGAACGCGATCACCGCTTTCGCCCGGGCCCCACCTGCGGAAGTACCCACCTGGATAATGTCCAGCAATGCTTCCTGTTCGCCCTTTTTCCTGCTTGTCTTGAAGTTCTCCCTCTGCGCCATCACATCGCGCGCCACGCGTACCAGCTCATCCACGCGCAGGGCTTCGCTACTCGCTTCCAGCTCGGCATGGCTGGGCTCGAACTCCAACGCTCCCATGCCCCGGTGGCCCGCGAAGCAGAGTTTCTCCACCGGATTCGCAGAACCTGCAGGGCGTTTCTGGGCGTGTAGCCAGGCGTTCAGCAGTGTATCGCCAAAGCGGTCGGGCAAGCAATCAGCGAGCATGCCCGGCAGACCCTTGAACGTTTCGTCTCGCAGATTACCGAAGCTGAACACTTCCTCACCTCCACGTGCCTTGGAGAGGGGCATCATCACCGGCGCCACTTCCAGCCCACTTCTCGTGAAAGCGCTGTCGTATTGGAACTCCGCACGATGAAACTGTTCATCCCACACCACCATGCCCACGAGCTGGCCCCAGAGGCGTACGGAGGCGTGCGTTACCATGTGCTCTTTGGTTTTGGTGGAACAACATCGGGCTGTTTTGGCGAAGCCCGTTTACGTTGCTTGCGCAGGTATTTCTCCTGCATTTCCACCACCATGAAGGGTGTTAGCCTCTGCTCCTCGTGGAAATTGGCCAATACATCCAATCGGTCCAAGGCGCGCAGTACCTGAACCATGTTGATGAGGCTGTTGGCATTCCCTGCTTCGAGTTTCACTACGGTGGTACGATCCACCCCGGCACGCTCCGCAACGGTCGCCTGCGTGAGGTTGCGCTCCAGCCGCATGCGGCGCAGCTCGGCCCCCAGCTTTTCCAGCACCTGATCATCGGTGAGGAGTTTCCATTCAATGTGGTTATTGGGCATCATAGAGAAGGTGATGTGCCTGTTATGTTGCATTACGCCAACAAAGGTACAGCACTTTACGTGTCTTCTCCAATAATGTTCCCCAAAAACATCACAGAGTGCATTAAGTAGTAATAATGATGCCAAATAGCATCATTGATGAATATTATTGGATGCCGACATTCTCCTCGTATCAAGCTTCAATGCTTGAAGCGCACGAATAACCTTCCGAAGTTGTCCCGGTCCTTGTCGATCCGGTGGTAGGTCTTCTTCACTTCCGGTAGCTGGAGAAAACGCAGCACTTTCTTCTTCAGCTGTCCGCTACCCTTGCCAGGAATGATCTCCAGCATATCGATCCGTCGGTCGATGCAATGTTCCATGGCATCGCGCAAGGCCTCATCGATCTGGGTGCCTTTGTTGAAGATGTCGTGGAGGTCGAGTTTGTGCTTGCTCATTCTGTCTCTTCACTTGCAGGGATCACAAGCCGGCATCTCGCCAAAGATCCTGTAAGATCTCCAATTCATGCGCGGTCCGGATCTCTTCGCATGCTTCACGCATGGTGCTCCGGGCCGCTTCCATTACGGGTGAAGCGCTTGGCTCCGGTGCTACCCAACTCGCGCGATCCGGCCACAGTGCGATCGCTACAAAGGCGCCATGCTGGTCCTTGTGCAGCCGACTGCCCAGGCTGCCGCGTGTGCGCTTGTACTCCTCGGTGATGAAGGCCCAACTCCGTTGAAAGCTCTCCTCCATGCCGGGCTTCACGCGGAAGGTGTAGATCACGGTGAACATGGGGCGAAGTTCGCTCAACTCGCGAAGTAGCCTTGGTACCACTCCTTCTCCCAGTGATCGCGTTCGTCAGTGAGTACGTCCGTGCCATCCAGAAGGTCGCGCAGCATTCGCAACGATCGGTCGTCGCGTTGCGAGATGACGGGGATACCTGCGCGGATCAACGCCGCTGCAGCCACCCCCGGTCCTTTCTGGTACACCTTGTTCTCCGCGAAGCGCGAACTGAGGTAGGTCACCGTACTTCCACAGGCGCCGCTCATGTCCATCAGGATCGCCACGTCCACCTTTTCGCGGATCGCCCGGTCACACATCTCGTAAGCGGCCTTCACCATGCCTTCGGTCCAGTCCGTTCCGTCCTCGGCCAACGAGCGTGCGTTCCCGTCAAGCACATCGAAGCCATTGCCACCGTGACTGTCAGGAGTCATGCGCGGCGTGCCGAACGAAAAGTGCTCCGGGCAGAACTTCACCAAGCGTACTTCTGGCCGCACCAGCCATGAACGTAGCGAGGCATGATCGCCGTTGGTGCTGCCATCCACGCCACAGCCGATACCACCAAGGCAGGCGCTCATCATCACCACCAGCGGCTTTTCCGCCGTTGGTCGTGGACGCTCGAAAAAATTCAATGAAGGGAGATGCGCCGGACGCTCCATCGCCGTGAAGGTATTCCGCAACTCACTTCACCCGCTTGCCTTCCATCTCACCGCCCTGCCTGAAGGTCAGTCGGTCCACTGTGCCATCCGCTGCAGGGTGGAAGGTCATGTTGGCATCCACAACTGTAAGGAAGAATTCATGCGGCGCGGCGCCGAACACTTCGAACTCTTGCTGGCCGGTGGCACGCGCGAAGAATCGGTCACCATCCGCTCGGAAAGTGAGTGTGAAGCCAGGTGCCAGTTCGTATTCACCCACGTAGGCTTGCAGCTCAGCGTTGTTCAATGGGATGGACGTTCGTGTGGGCAGCGGCTTGTCGCTTCGCACCAGTTCTTCTTCGCTGCTGCGCGACTGGAACAGGGCGCCGCTCACGGTGCCGTTGCTGCGCGTAAAGCTCAAGTTGATCACGTCATGCGCATACAAGAAACGGTCGTTACCCAAGTACCGCAGATCGAAGCGGCCACCACCTTGGCGTTGCGCGTGAAGGCCCTTATCATCAGCCGTTATGTAGCGTTCCACGCCGTCATCGTTCACGTACACACCGGTGTATTCCTGCGCTTGCTCTGCCGTCAAAGCCTGCTCAGCACCACCGTAAGGTTTCCCCAATGCGATGGCCGCCAGCTTGGCACCCAGAACCGATGCATCAGCGGATTCCCGGTTCACCAACACCGCCACGTAGATCTCCTCCTCGGGCAGGTACAGCGAATTGGTGGTCGATCCGTTGATG
>JBBEDG010000064.1:0-7198 GCA_040881405.1 Flavobacteriales bacterium
TCGCCGAGGCCATGGCCAAAGTGAAGAAAGAAGGTGTTATCACTGTTGAAGAAGCGAAAGGCACCGAGACCACTGTTGAAGTGGTGGAAGGCATGCAGTTCGACCGCGGCTACCTTAGCCCCTACTTCGTGACCAACGCGGAGAAGATGGAAGCCGAACTCGAAAGCGCTTACATCTTGATCTACGACAAGAAGATCAGCAGCATGAAGGAGCTGCTCCCCATTCTGGAGAAAGCTGCCCAGACCGGCAAGCCCCTGCTGATCATCAGCGAGGACGTTGATGGTGAAGCACTCGCCACCCTGGTGGTGAACAAGATCCGCGGTGCCCTGAAAGTGGCCGCTGTGAAAGCCCCTGGCTTCGGCGATCGCCGCAAGGCCATGCTGGAGGACATCGCCATCCTTACCGGTGGTACCGTCATCAGCGAAGAGCGTGGCTTCAAACTGGAGAACGCCGACCTCGACATGTTGGGTCGTGCTGAGAAGATCAGCATCGACAAGGACAACACCACCATCGTGAACGGTGCTGGCAAGAAGGACGACATCAAGGGCCGCGTAGCGCAGATCAAGGCCCAGATCGAGAACACCACCAGCGACTACGACAAGGAGAAGCTGCAAGAGCGTTTGGCCAAGCTGGCCGGCGGTGTTGCCGTGCTCTACATCGGTGCCGCCACGGAAGTGGAAATGAAAGAGAAGAAGGACCGTGTCGACGACGCCCTGCACGCCACCCGCGCTGCCGTGGAAGAAGGCATAGTACCCGGCGGTGGAGTAGCTTACATCCGCGCCCAGAAGGTGCTGGAGAAGCTCGAAGGCATCAACGCCGATGAGACCACGGGTGTGGCCATCGTACGTCGTGCCATCGAAGAGCCGCTGCGCCAGATCGTGGCCAACGCCGGTTTGGAAGGCAGCATCGTGGTCCAGAAAGTGCGTGAAGGCAAGGCCGACTATGGCTTCAACGCCCGCACCGAAGTGTACGAGGACCTGCTCGCTGCAGGTGTGATCGACCCCACCAAAGTGACCCGCGTTGCCTTGGAGAATGCCGCTTCCATCGCTAGCATGCTGCTCACCACCGAGTGCGTGATCAGCGAGGAGAAAGAAGAGAAGGCAGGCCACAGCCATGGTCCCGACATGGGCGGCATGGGTGGCATGATGTAAGCATCATTCCTTCCACAAGCACAAGGGCAAGCCCCGGTCGCAAGGCCGGGGCTTGTTGCGTTCAGCGCTTCCGCCAGCGCACGAAGAATAACACGCCAATGACCAGCAGAGCCACGACACCCAGGATCATTGCCCAAGGCCATCCAGTGCCCAACTCCACGGGTTCCACATCGCCCACCAGCACCAGCCCGGCCCAGTAGTAGGGCAAGGCCAGTTCGCCATTGGCCGTGGCCAGGTAGTCCAGCTTGGCTTGGCGAAGCGCCTCGTGTTTGTGTAGGCCATCGGCGAGCAGTTCGTAGAAACTAGCGATGATCGTGGAACTGGTCTTTTCATCGATGCTCCAAAGCGACATCACCAAGCTGGGGCAACCTGCGTAGGCGAAGCTGTAACCCAAGGAACGGACACCCTCTCCTTGATCATTCTTACCGGTGCCTGTCTGGCAAGCGGTAAGTACAGCGAGTTGCGCACGCAGGTCCAGTTCGTAGATCTCGTAGGCATGCAGGTATCCGTCGGCATCAGGGTCCACGCCTTGACCGTCCTTGCTCAGCACCAGTCGTGAGTACATCGGCGTGGTGGCGTTCATCTCTGCATGTGTGCCCAGATGCAGGATACCATACTCCTTTGCCGCTGCGCGGAAGTCCTTTTCGTTCGCCTCACCGCCCACCATCACCTTCGCTTGTAAGCTGGCCCCAAGGTCTTGTGCGGTGTTCACGGCGAAGGGTTGACGCACATAACTCAGGAAGCTCCGATCCACCATGCTGCTGTCGGGCACATGGGCGAGGTAGTCCTGTTTCATTGCATCGGAGAAACCGGGCGCGATGGCAAGCACTCCTTTTGATCGCTCGCGCGCCATGTCGGCGAATTGCACTGCGGTGGTTGCGCTGAGCAGGTAAGCGATCGCGTAGCGTTGGATGAGCAGGTTCTTGCGGAAGTCCTTCGCGTCGGGTTTCGAAAGCAGCGTTTCAAAGTTCACGGTGTGCAGATCACCATCGGGAATGATGAGCAGTTCCGGCTTCTTCAGCAGGTGAGCAACATGGGCGAACACGAGTTGATACAGGTGATGCGCCGCTTGGATATATCCATCCTGCTCACGAGCGATAACTGTCGCATTGAGCGCCGTAACGGCCTCGGTGATGCCTTTGCTTGAAGCGCGAATGAGCGCTGCGGTATCAGCGCCGACCACCATGATGTGCAGGTGATCGCCGGTGATGGCGTAGATCAGCAGGTCGCGCTCCGGGGTGAGCAGCTTCCGGCGCAGATCCCCAATATTGACCTTCGGCTCGCCATAGCGCAAGGCGAAGTACTGCGGGTGGCTTTTGCTCAAGCCCTCCAGAAAATCGGCGAGTTCCTTTTCGCGCTTGGCGAGGTCCGGAGTCAGTGCGCGATCATCGGGATCGATGTCCACCGCGCTGATCAGTTGGTTCTCTCGGGTGATGATCGAATCCGGCACACCAGCGAAGCGCATACCGGAAAATTCGTTCAAGCGGCTTTTGAGCAGGATGGAGCGATCGGCTTCAGTGAGCGTTAGGAAGCGATCCAGATCATTTAGCGATGCACTCTGTTCGTAGTCCTCGCCTGCCAGATCGATCGCCAGATCGAACACCGCTTTCTGCTGGCCGATGAAACCGAGTTGCGAGCCTTCATCGTCGTAGGCCGCCTTATTGCGCTGCATGGCCAGCACGCTTAGGTCCATGTCAGCGCCCCAACTCCCGGACACATTCATGCCTAGCGCACGTTGTGCTTTCACCTTCCAATACAAGGCATCCGGTAACAAATAGGGCTGGGGCCATGTCTCTGTCACTACACCGGATCGAACGGAACGCACCCGGTCCTGCAGCAAGGCCAAGGCATCTTCCGCCAGCCGAAGAGTCTCGAGAGGATCCTTGTTCTCAAAATGGTATTGAGCAAGAGCGAGGTCATAGGCGATCGCCTTAGTATGCATATCACCATGCACCCGCTCAAGGATCATGATGGCTTTCTTCAGTTCCGCAATGGCCTCGTCGTAGCGGCCTAGTCCGTAGTAGAAGTTCGCATGCCGCCGGTATGCACTGGCGAGGTCCGTATTGGTGCCGGCATTGCCCAGCGCTTCGCTCAGTGTTATGCTTCTCCTGAAGAGCGAATCCGCCTTCGCATCCTGACCAAGCCCCGCATGGACCTCTCCAAGTTTGGCACACGCGCGGATGTAGTCGTCGCCATTCGCACCATAATACTTCTCACAGGCCTCGAGGTACGCACGCACAAGTCCTTCGGCCTTCCCATAATTCCCCGCGGCGATCTCGAGGTCCGCCAAGCGGTCCTTCACCCCCAATAGCTTGGGATCATCCGGTTCGAGGATCAACTGCCGATCACGTAGCGCCATTTCCAATAGTTCCCGCGATCGTCCATCGTCACCCACGGCGAAATAGACCGTTGCCAAGTTGACATAACCGCGTGTACGACCAAGGATCGCTTCCTCACGCAATACAGGGTCCCTCGCTGTGTCCGCCACCGCAGCGCAGCGACGGATCGCTTCGAGGTAGTTGGCTTTGCTTCGACTGAAGTCCCCATTGCTCTGCCAGAGTATGCCGATGTTGGTGAGCGTCCCTGCCATACGGAAGTTGCGCTTCGGATCCGTGCTCTTCTCCAGGTATGACAACGCGAGCTTGTACTGTTCCTCGGCTTTATGCAGCTCGCCCAGATGCCAGTAGGACGAGCCAATGCCACTGCAGGCATCCCCCATCAGCAGCGCGAGCAGCGTATCCGACTTCTCATACACCGCCTTCGCTTCGCGGTAGTACTTCAAACTCCGCTCATAGTCGCCCATCTGGGAATAGTCCAGCGCGAGGCGTTGTCGCGCTTTACCGCGTCGGATGAGCGGTACCTCCCGATGGGCATCCGCGTAGGCAAGAGAAGCCGAATCCGCACGCGCGCATTCCAACATGCGGCCCATGCCATAGAGCAGTTTCGCGCGGTCATCCATCGCGTCGAGCTTGTGCACAGCGTTCCGGTCCGCGCGCTGCACCACCGCAATGATCCGCTCTGCCGCTGCAATACCGGCATCAGCATCATTCGTCTTCCATACGGCCCTGCCTAGTATATAGGTATAGCGATAGATGGAATCCTGCCACTGCGTTCCTTCCGCCTGCATCAGCTGCAGTTCGACCTCCTTGATCACTGCGGCATGATCATCCGCCACGTGCAGATCCAGGATCCGTGCGTGCCGCAAGGCGAGTTGATCCGTTTGTGCGGCAGCAACGGACGCGAGGCCGATCACGAGAACGCAGATGAGGTGCCTCATCCCTACTTCAATTGGGCCTTGATCGCTCTCGCTCTTTCGCCGTACGTGGGATCCTCATCAATGGGCACGGCCTTCGCTTTTGCACTATCACCAGATCTAACATAGGCGAGGAAGAGGTACCACCGGGCCTTTTGGTGGAAGGCGGATGTCCGATCGGCGCTGATACTTTCGTACAGCGGGATCGCAGCAGCAGCATCCTCCATGGCCAAGGCAGCACTGGCGATGTAGTATCGCAAGGTGTCGTTGGTGGGTTCCGCTTGAAGCAGTGACGACCATTTGTCGCGAGCCTCTTCAAGATCACCGAGCTTGAAAGCGACCATGGCATCCTGGAAGGGTTGGTCGTTCGTTGAGCTCATCGGTACGGGCAAGCCGGGATCAGCAGTGAAGTGTTCAGCGAAGAGACGTTCGTTCGTAGTGGGTCGCGTCAGCATCCAGAAGGCGCCGGACACTACGATTGCGACCATAGCTGCATACTTGAGGTACTGTCCCCAAGGGGTACTTCGCTTCGTTCCGTCGTCGGCATGTTCCGCGCCGAGCGTCTTCAACATGCGCTCCACGCCACCGAGCTCCACCGCGAGTGTGTTCTCCCGTTGCAGGTCCACTTCAGCGCGTAGCCCGGCATCCGTAGCCAGCACCTGCTCAAAGGCATCGCGCTCACCGGTGGGCATCTTTCCGAGAACGTACGCTTCGATCGCCTCGAACCGGGTCCTATCCATTGGGCTCTGGTTCATTGCTTTCCGTTATTGACCTCGCCAGCGATCGTGCGGCGAACAGCGCGCAACTTCATCATGCAGCGGTATTTGATCGTGCGAATGCTCTCCTCATCGACCCCCATTGCCTTTGCGATGGTAGCGAGGTCCTTACGCTCGAAGTAGAATTGATCGAGCACGCTCCGGCATTTGTCATCGAGCTTGTCGTACACGCCTCGAAGGCGCGTGATCCGTTCCTCGATGTCGTCCTGTACATCGATGGGTTCGGCATGTAAGCGGTCCTCATGAACGACCTTCATGTTCCGATGTGCTGCGGACCGCACGGTGTCCAGCCATTTGTTCTTCGCCACCCGGAACAGGAAGCCACCGGCCTCGCCATCCGCACCAGCTTTGAAGCGGCCCTCTTTCACGGTGAGCCATAGGACCATTAGAGTTTCTTGGAACACGTCCTGTGCATCGGCCACGGTGCCGCTGTTCTTCAGCACGTACTGACGCACCATCGGAAAGTGGTCCGTGTAGAGCGCACGCAATGTCGTCGGGTCGTTCCGAAGAAGACCCGAAACCCACGAGGGTTCCGAACTGGTTCTGGGGGAGATGATCTGTTCCACGGTCGGCGTGCGGAACACGATAATAAGGAGAATCCGGTTGCTTGTCCATCGGTCTTGTTCGGAATAGCGGAAGTTCCATGTGTACAGGACCTTATCGGGAACAGTTCTGAATGTGAACATCGGGCACCCGCAAAACCGCACTGAAAAACTATTTCCGTGTGGATCGTTCACATCCGTTCGGCCTCCTCGATAGGTCCTTTAAACAACCCAAATCCGCGCGATCATGCGAACACGAACACTCGTCCTATTCTCCTCGGTCATCTTGGTCGCGGGCAGCCTGCACGCCCAACTACCGCGCATCATTCTTCAGAGCGGCGGCACCCCGCAGGTGTTCACCACCGTGAACGAAGCACTTGCCGCTGCACAGCCGAACGATAAGCTCTACTTCAGTGGCGGCACATTCCTTGAAGCGGCAGGCATCACCATCGACAAGCCTCTGCACTTCATCGGAGCCGGTATCCATCCTGACAGTGCTAACGTGACCGGGATGACCATTTTGACGACCGGTGGCAGCACGAATATCACCATCACCACCGCGGCCAGCGGAAGCACCTTCACGGGGATCATCTTCGATCCGGATCGCGATGTGCAGTACGGCACCAGTGCGGCAGACGATGACCCGAAGGACCTGATCTTCCAACGTTGCGCTTTCGAGGATCCGTTCTACATGGGTTTCGCTGAAGGGGCCGCTGGCAGCGCCAGTTTCGATGAATGCATCTTCCGGGATAGGCTTCAAGGCAAAGCGAGCAACGCGGTGATCACGAACTCCATTCTGGATGGGGCGAACTTGGTCCTGTTCACTCCTTCTGGATTGATCCTACGCAACAGTGTTGTGCTCAATGCCAGTGTCTCGGGTTGCTATAATGCCATCGTGCAGAACTGTGTGTTCACTCTGAGCAGCGCCCCATTTTATCAGGTGGGCGGCATGCAGATCAGCAACTGTCTGATCACATCGCCTGTGTTGTTCAGTAACTCTGGCACTACCAACCAGGAATCGAACAACATCTTCGGCCAAGCGGCCGGTTCCATTTTCGTGAACGAGACCGACGGAAACTACAGCTTCGACGATGACCTGCACTTGGCCCCGAGCAGCCCGGGCGTTGGTGCTGGAAACGATGGTCGGGACATCGGCATTTACGGCGGCGGCTCACCCTACAAGGAAGGTGCCTCGCCCTACAACCCGCATTACCGTGCTGCCGATATCGGTGGTGCTACCAACAGCAGCGGCGAACTTCCCGTGAACATCCGCATGGCGGCACAACCCCAGTAAGCCATGTGCAACCAACGAAACATTCAACGCTTGCTGCTTAGCGCGGTCTTCGGACTGCTGTTGAGCGCAACGCACGCGCAGAACATCACCGGCTACCGCTATTGGTTCGACGATGCCATTGTAGATCTGGTGAACGTAACACTGTCGCCCACGCCCGTTGTGGACGCACAGATCAGCATGAA
>JBBEDG010000065.1:0-7189 GCA_040881405.1 Flavobacteriales bacterium
AAGAACTTCCCCATCCTATTGTATGGGAAGGACTACTGGGCACCCATGCTGGCCCAGATCGACCGGATGATCGCTGAAGGGACCATCGGTCGGAAGGAATTGGAATTCGTGTTCGTTGCGGACAGTGTGGATGAGGCCACCACCCTACTTCAGGACCGCTTGGTGGAAATGTGGCAGCAAGCGCACAAACGCAAGGATGCTCCCCGATGGTGGTTCCTGGAGGACCGGGTTAACGCAACGATAAGATCCCGGTAACCTGGGTAACGATCCGTTAACCTGCGGTCAAGGAGGCCGTAACGCGTGTTCGGGACCTTTGCGGCGCGAAAAGCCACCAAGGCTTCCGCCCCATCCATGATCCGCTTCCTCGGCTCTTTCGTTCTTGCTCTTCTTGCCTTTTCAAGCTTCGCCCAGAAGGGTACGGTAAGCGGGACCATCACCGCGCCTGAGGCTGGCAAAGTGCAACCCATGCCTTTTGTGAATGTGGTCATCAAGGGCACCGCCACCGGTGGAACCACGGACCTTGACGGAAAGTTCAGCTTCCAAGCCGAGCCTGGCAACCACACCTTGGTTGTGAGCTTCGTTGGTTTCGAACCCATGGAGCGCGCTGTTACTGTAGTGGCGGGAGGAACCGCACAAGTGAATATCGAGCTGAAGTCGCAGGCCATTGAGATGAAGGCCGTGGATGTGGTTGCCACCCGCCGTACGGATACGGAAACCGCAGTGATCATGGAGACCCGCCAGAGCATGCAGGTAGTGAGCGCCATCAGCAGCGAAACGATCTCCAAAAGCCAGGACAGCGACGCGAGCGAGGTGATGAAACGTGTGCCCGGCATCACGCTCTTCGGCAATAGCTATGTGATGATACGTGGCCTTAGCGAGCGCTACAGTAACGTACAACTGCATGATGTGTCCGCACCCAGCATGGAGCCCGATGTGCGCTCCTTCGCCTTCGATATCATCCCCGCCGGATTGATCGATCGCCTGGTGGTATACAAGAGCCCAGCGGCCGAACTCCCCGGCGAGTTCAGCGGTGGCGTAGTGAAGGTCTACACCAAGAGCATCCCGAACCAGAGCTTCTTCAGCGTGAGCATGAATACCACCTTCCGCCAAGGTTCCTCGCTGCGTGAGTTCAACCAACCCAAACGCTCATTCCTGCACAGCTTGGGCCTCAACGATGGCTACAACGACCTCCCCGATGGGTTCCCAACTGACGTGCGAACCGTGAGCAATAGCAACGACCTCGGTGCCATCAACGATGTAGGTCGTTCACTGCGCAATAATTGGCTGCCCGAACAGGTCAATTCCATGCTTGATCGCAGCGTGTCCATCACCAACGCCGCCAAGTTCAAGCTGTGGGGCAAAGAGGCAGGTAATATCACAGCGATCAACTACACCAACGCTCGCGAGATCTTCGACGTGACACGGGCCGACTATAACGCATACGACCAGATCAACGACCGAAGCTTCCCGCTCTACGAGTTCAACGACCAGCAGTTCAACCAGCGCATCCGCACGGGCATCATTAGCAACTTCGCGGTGCGCCTCAGTCCCAACAGCACCATCGAATTCAAGAACCTGTTCACGGTGTTCAACATGACGCAGTACGTGAACCGTACAGGACTCGATTACGAATCAGGCTATGTACCGGACAACCACAGCTTCGACCAAGTTTACCGGGGCATCTACAGTGGCCAGTTGACCGGCACACACCTCTGGAACGAGGATAGGACCAAGCTTACTTGGACGGGTGGTTACGGCTGGAGCTACAGGGACCAGCCTGACTTCCGTCGTTATCGTTCGGACGTGGACACGTTGACCGGCGGTAGTACGCTGTTTGTCGGCATCCCACTATCGCCCAACTTCCTGGGTCGTTTCTACAGCGAAATGCGCGAGAACACTCAGAGTGTGAATGTAGCCTTGGAGCACCAACTCAGTGAGGCGCACAATTTCGCACCCAAGCTTCGTACGGGATTGTATGCAGAACGTCGGAGCCGCAGCTTCAATGCGCGCAACATGGGCTACATCCGCTCGAACTTCCTTGGCTTCGATGAGGGTCTGCTGAACGTGACCATCGATTCCTTGTTCGCTCCCACCAATATCAACCAGACCTCCGGTATCCGCATCGGCGAACAAAGCAACCCGAGTGACAGCTACACGGCCAGTAATATTCTCATGGCCTATTACGTGGGGGCCGACCTCCCGTTGATCAAGGATAAGTTGACAATGAACACAGGTGTTCGCGCTGAGTACAACATGCAGCGCTTGGAAAGTGCTCTCCTCACAGGCGAACCTGTGATCGTTGACAACCCGATCTTGAGCATCTTACCCAGTGCCAACTTCGCTTACAACATCACCAAAAAACAGCAACTGCGCTTGAGCTATGGTCGCACGGTGAACCGTCCTGAGTTCCGCGAACTGGCACCATTCGGCTTCTACGACTTCAACTACAACTTGGTGAAAAAGGGTAGCGACAGCCTGCGCACACCCACCATCGACAACTACGACCTGCGTTGGGAGTACTACCCGAGCACCAACGAAATGATCTCGGTGGCCTTCTTCCACAAGGAATTCAAGGACCCCATCGAAACGTTGTTCGTACCCGGAGGTGGATCGGGTGGCATCAAGACCTTCACTTTCGGCAACGCGCGTTTCGCCCGCAGCACCGGCATCGAAGTAGAGATGCGCAAGTCGCTGATGAACATGACCACCAACCCAGTGCTCCAGCGCTTCAGTGTGCTCTTCAACGCATCGCTGATCGATAGCGAAGTGGATTTGGGCAACGAGCGTCTTGGGCAAAGCAACCAGCGCCCTCTACAAGGCCAGAGCCCTTATATCGTGAACGCCGGCATCTACTACCAGGACACGGACCGCGGGCTCCAGTTCAGTTTGCTGTACAACGTCATCGGACAACGCATCTTCATCATCGGCTTCGATGCCTACCCGGACATCTACGAGATGCCCCGTAACATGCTCGATGCGACCGCGACCGTGCGTCTCACCAAAAAGTTCGATCTGAGGCTCGCTGTTGGTGACATCTTCAACCAAGCCAACGTACTCTTGCAGGACGCCAATGACGATGGGGTGTTCGACCGTAATAATGATCAGATCATCCAAAGTTTCCGACCAGGGCGCACCTACACGGCCGGCTTGAGCTATCGCTTGAACAGGGCTCCCAAGGAATGAGCATACAACGCGAGATCGATGAGTAAGAAGCCGCAGCGACCAGTGGCGGCTTCTTCGTTCACGACGTCATCGCTTGGCGTTCATCGACTCAGCGAATGTTAAGCCAAGAGCACTCCGCTTAACCTGCACCTAAGAAAACATTGCGCTTTTCATCACACAGACATAAAGCCAAGGTAGCACCGGTGGGTGTGCTTTGCATCGCAAACCCAAGCAACCCTAAACAAGCTCGAAGTACCATGAAACACATGCACTCCAAGGTAGCGCTGGTGGCCCTCTCCGCGATGGTCGTTCTCGCATCCTGCAAGAAGGATGACGATGAGGATCCGATACCACCTGTCGTACCTCCTACAACAGAACTGATCGAAGTGACTGGCAATATCACCGGCACTGTGAACTGGACCGCTGACAAGCAGTACAAGCTGAACGGCTTTGTACGCGTGCAGGACGGCGGAGTGTTGAACATTGCTCCAGGCACCGTGGTATTCGGTGATTTTGAATCCAAAGGCACCTTGATCGTGCAGCGTGGAGGCAAGATCAACGCCATCGGCGAGGCCACCAATCCCATCGTCATGACCAGCGAAAAGCAGCCAGGTCTGCGCCAGCCAGGTGACTGGGGTGGTGTAGTGCTCTGCGGTCGTGCCCGCAACAATGTGGCTGGCGGCGAAGCCGAACTGGAGGGTGGTTACGGTGCCATCCATGGCGGTAACGACGATAACGACAACAGCGGTACCATCAAATTCGTGCAGATCAGTTTCGCTGGAATCCCCATCAACCCGAACGAGGAAGTGAACTCGCTCACCATGGGTAGCGTGGGCAAGGCGACCGTTATCGAGAACGTGGTGTGCTCCTACGGCCTTGACGATGGATTCGAGTTCTTCGGCGGAAACGTTGACTGCAAGAACTTGGTGGTCTACCGTGGATTTGACGATGACTTCGATGTGGACCTCGGTTACAGCGGAAACGTGCAGTTCGGCATTGGCATCCGTGGTGCGACCTTGGCCGACCAAAGCGGTTCCAACGGCTTCGAAGTGGACAACGATGGTCAGGGTTCCGAGAACCAGCCTTACACCAGCGCCACCTTCAGCAACATCACGATCATCGGCCCCAAGGCGACCCGCGAAACTCCGATCAGCCTACAGTTCCAGCATGCCGCCCAGCTGCGTCGTAACAGCCGTATCAAGATCCACAACAGCTTCTTCACTGGTTACCCCGACGGTCTGTTCATCAACGGTTCGGGAAGTGCGGCGGCGGCCAACGCCAACGAACTGCGTGTGCGCAACACGATCCTCTCCGGTGTTGACAACTGGGGTGGCAACGGCTGGGGCAGCGCAGGAACCATCTTTACCAGTGCCCCTGCCAACGGCGTACAGCACCCGAATAACCCGCGTGGAAATGCTTTGAAGACCGATGTGCCCGACGATATCGATATGCAGGCATGGTTCACCACCGCTGGTTGGAACAACCAGTTGATGGACAAGTGGCAGGATGCAGGTATCGACCCGAGCATCTTCCAATTGGGCACCCCCAACGTGCTGCCGAACAACGGTTCAGTGCTGTTGAGCGGCGCCGATTTCGCAGGAATGCCTTCCTACTTCCAGCAAGTGTCCTACCGTGGTGCATTCGGTGCTACGAACTGGACCCAAGGCTGGGTGGATTGGAACAGCGCCCTGACCACCTACTAGGCTTGAACCCGAACTTTGAAGCCAAGGAGAGCGCTGTGCTCTCCTTGGCTTCTTGATTTTACGACCATGCGCATCATCGCTATTCTCCTCCTCGCTACCCTCGCGGCCTGCGAAACGCCTCAACCAGCGCCAACACCATCCGCCCCGGAACCAGTTGCTGTGGAAAATACCCGACCATCAGCAGTGGAACGCGCCAAGGCCGAATATGCCGTGGAACAGTACTTCCCAGGCACGGCCAAGGATTCCCTCTTGGCCAACATGATCACCTTCATCTACAAGCGGCCCACTTCGGCCATCAACCTGGACCGAACACTCCCGCAATTCCGGACCTACTACCTGGAACAGCTACCTTCCTTCAAGCACGCCTACCATACGTTGGATGGCGATGGCACCCATTGGTTCTACGTCATCCGCCCTGCACGCAGCGTGGATGTCGATAAACGCGGCGTTGGTGGCTGGTTCCGCACCAACGAGGCCATGGAAATGCTTGAATTCGCGGAGGTCTTCAACACCCGCATCATGCCCGAACATGAGCTACTGGACAAGGGTCTCGACCTTTTTGAATACATGGTGGCCAACGGCGATGTGGAGAACCACCCGCAACGCGGGCCTTGGGTGGAATGGCCGGACGAGCGCCTGAAGTACGACCGCGAAAAGCGCGAGTGGCGCTACGTGGACTGAACGATGGCGAAGTCCGCGTAAGGTGCTATTGGCGCAGCAGAGCCAGTAGCACTCCATACCGCGCAGCCTTGCCTAGGAACATCAGGAAGGCCACCGGCAGCGCAGGTGCACGTAACAAGCCAAGGGCAATGGCGATCACATCCCCTACGAACGGCAGCCAGGTAAGCAGAGCCGCCCAAGCCCCGTGCCGTTGTATGCGCTCTTTCCATTGAATGGCCTTGGCCGGATCGGTGCGTAGCCAACGCGTTATCCGGTCCACATCGCCCAGCCGCCCAAGTGTATAGGAACTCATACCGCCAAGGGTATTCCCAAAGCTGGCGACCAGCAGCAACTGCCATGTGGGCCAGGGCCCGAGGGAGGAAGCCGCCAATACCGCCTCCGAGCTGAAAGGTAATACGGTGGCGGCAAGGAAGGATGCAAGGAACAGACCGGCCAGACCCAATTCCAGCCACCATTGTCCTGCCTCCATGAGCACAAAGAACGGACTTCCGAAGGCCACTTCGGACACGCTTCGAGCTTGCCGATCGATGCATTCGGTGGCACGCGCTAACGAACATACCCTTGTCTCCGTTAGTTTTGAAAACCGCGGCACACAGTTTGGAATCCGCTGGTCCCGATACACATTGTCATGCGCGAACTCTTGCTCACCCTCTTCGCCTTGGTCCTCTTCACAGCCGAGGCCCAGGCCCAGCGACGCGACCGAGAGCCGGGTCAGGGCCAATGGCGCAACAACTACCGCGATCGTCCGGCAACGCTGAGCGGAGGCCTGGAGATCGGCATTCCGGTGGGCACATTCGCAGAGAATTGGGGGCGTGAGATCGTTGGCCTGAGCGCCAATTTCGCGGGTCCAATGCGCTTCCTGCCATTCGATATAGGATTCGATTTCTCATGGGGTCGCATGGGCAGCGAGAGCGACATCATTGCGATAGACCAGGAGATGCTTACTGCCATCACCGGCGACCTCACCGTAAGCAGCAATGTCTACGGCTACCATGCCCTTGCTCGCTTCAAACCGATCAATGGCAAGGTGAGCCCTTACATCGAAGGTTTGGCGGGCCTCCGGCAGTACACCACAAAATCCGTACTGCGTGTGGACGGTTTGAACAGCCCACTAAGCAAGGACCGCAACGCGAACAGTTTCGTTGGTAGCGCTGGCTGGGCGGTAGGTGTACAAGTGGCACCACACAACAACTTCTACGTGGAGGGCCGTGTGGAGCGCCTGAATACCGGTAACGTCTCCTTCGTTGACCCGAATTCCGTGGTGATCAACACCAACGGAGAGGTGGTCTTCGACACGCGTTCCACCCCAACGCGCACTGTGAATGTGCATTTGGGGGTCGGGTTCCGCTTCTGATCGCCTTCCGCAATGTTGGTAACCTCTGCGTAACAGAGGCCGGTTGCCCCTTGGATCGCCGTAAAGGTGCTGTAAACTTGCGCCTTGATCCTGGGATCCACCTCGCACGCAATCCATTGGAAGGCCAAAAACGCATTCAGAGTGCCCTCATTTCCGTGTTCCACAAGGACGGGCTGGAGCCCATCATCCGTGAATTGGACCGGCTGGGCGTACATCTTTACTCCACCGGCGGCACACAAACCTTCATCGAAGGGCTGGGCATAACCGTTACTCCTGTGGAGGATCTCAC
>JBBEDG010000066.1:0-7157 GCA_040881405.1 Flavobacteriales bacterium
ATGCCGATAGGATAGTGGCCATCGCAGGCAAAGGTCGGCGCTACCTTCGACCCCGGAACCATCCGCATGAGAACGCTACCTTCACTTCTATTCGCCACCGTGCTGTTCAGCTGTGGAGGGAATGACATCCCGACATCAGAACAGGAAGTACCGCATCTTGACACTGTCGTTGCGGCCGCGAGTGATCAAGCCAAGCCCGGCTATTACGAGGGCACCCTACCCTGCGCCGACTGCGAAGGGATCCACACCCAACTCTGGCTGCGGAGCGATAGCACCTTCGTCCGTCGAACACGCTACTTGGGGCGCGACAGTTCGGCTTTCGGCACCATTGGTCGGTGGAACATTGCCAAAGGGCTATTGCGTATCGAAGAGCCGGGCGACAAGGCGGACCATTTCCATTATGAAGCACCCGGACTTCGCATGGTGGACGCAGCGGGTAAGCCATTCGGATCAGCGCTGTCGTACACCTTGGAAAAGCTCGCGGACGAGATCAATGATGAGATCCCGCGCATGAAGGTGACGGGCACATTCACCTACATGGCCGATGCCATGAGCTTCAAACCCTGCGGTTCCACATTCAGCTGGCCCTGTGCCGGTGGCGAGCAGTGGACGGACGAAGGCGAAGTGCTTGGCAGTATGAACACTGTGGAACTGGAGCGAAATTACCTGAAGGCCGTGAAGCAGGGCGGCGACCCATGGATCATCGAGGTGGAATGCAGCCTCGCCATGGGACCTGCCATGGAAGGCGACGGCGCGGACGAGTACATCTTCATCCACCGCGTGCTAGGCACCGCACAGTGTCCCTGAAACGAGACGCGGGCCGCAGCTTTCGCCACGGCCCGCGTTTTCCCCGATCGGCGGTGAAACCTACCGGGTACCCACCTTGGTGACGTTCTTCTTCTCGTATACGTAGACGAAGTTGCCGTCCGTGCTCATGCTGGTGATGGCTCCCGTGCGGGCCTTGAACTGCTTGTAGGTGCAGCTGTCGAGGTCGAAACAGGCGATGTCGGCACCGGCTGTTTTCAGTATCATGCGGTCGCCTTCCACATCTTCCAGGTCGGCCTTTTTGTATTTGCCCATTGAAACAGGTTCACCGGTCGTGCTGCTGAAGGTGCTCACGCCTTTGTCGCCGATCACCACGACCATATCCTTGTAGGTCATGATCTGGTCCGCGTTACCCACACCGCCTTTGGCCACAGGAACCACATACTTCTCTTCACCGGTGGCTATGTCCATGCTGTAGAGTTCCTTGCCACTGCACACTACGAACTTGTCCTCCACGACCACTGCGTTCGTTATGCCCTTCTTGAAGCGCTCACTTTCCCACGCGAAGCTGCCATCGCTGGTGTTGAACGCTTGGATGCCGTTGGGCTTCACGTTCGGACGCCAGATGCGCCATTCCTCCGTGATCGTCCAGCCGCCCTGTCCATCGCTTTCGCGCTTGTAGATGTAGGCCTGTGCCTCCACATTGCCACCGATCTGCAGCAGCACCTTGTCGCCTACAACGTACATGGCCGGTATGGCCTTCGCACCACCAATTATCTCCGGACTTGTCCACAGCAACTTACCGCTGTTCTTGTCGTACTTCTTCAGGTACTGGCTCTTTTTGCTGCTCATATCAAGCACGTAGAGGTCGTCGCCAACGATCACTGGATCGGCCACGGTATGGTATACACCGAATTTCTTGGCACCCATGGGCCGGCCCACGATCTTGCCATCGGGCGTGAAGTCGAATGCCGCGCTGTACACGTTGGCCCCGGTGTTCAGATCGTACACCTGCATGCCGTTCATACGCAGGAACACCTTGTCGCCCTTCACATTGAGTTCGTAGAGGAACTCCTTGCTGATGACCTTGCGTTCGGCGCGGCCCACATAGGTGTTCTCCCACAGGATGTTACCATTCTTCAGGTCGATGCGTACGATCTGGTTCTTGAAACCGGTGAGCAGGGCGAAGAGACTTTCGGGAATGAAGTTCACCATTACGAGCTGCTGATCGCCGGTAACGATGTACTGACCAACAGTTCCCTTGAACTTATCCGTACTCCATTTTTCTTCGCCTGTCTTGGCGGCTACCCACACGAGCTTCTCCTTCAGTGTTATGGCGAATGCATCCATCTCGGGCACGTACACGATGCTCTCGTCCGTGAGGTTCTGATACACTTCGGAGGACCAAAGCACCTTGCCGTTGTTCATGTTGAGCACAGCGATCTGGTCCTTGCCCATCTTGCGGTCGAAGAGGAACAGGCAGTCGCTTTCCCAGAAGGGCACCAGTTCATCGATCTTGCGCAGATTCGGGGCCAGTTCCTTCCACTTTCCGGTCCACTTCACCTGACCGGTCTTGTTGTCGAATACACTGATCTCCTTGTCCGTTGCTGCGTAGCTGTAGCCGCGCTCCTCCGTGCCTGTGCCGGTGAACTCGATCTTGTGGTCCAGCTTGTTCTCCCAAAGGATGGGCATATCGTCCTGGGCGTTCAGGGAAAGCAAGAGGAGCACTGCTCCCAACGTGGTTGTGGTGCGTTTCATCATGGTTCGTGGGTGTTTGTTGTGGGTAGGCGGTTCGTTCATCGGTGGATCGCATCGAGGTCGAAGTGATGTTCGATGCGGTATTGTTTGCCTTTCGGTGTTTTGAATGAGCTGAAGCGACTGTCATGCACCAGTTGCTTGAAGCGGTTCTGTGAGGGTATGTCGCCGCCGATGCGTTCCAGCACCTGCACGCTGCGGATGTCGCCCTTGTCGCCCAGGCTGATCTCCAAATGGTAGCGGCCGGTAAGCTTTTCCTTGACCACGGTCTTGTACAGAAAGCCATCGGGGCCATGCATGGCCACCCCCAGCTCGGCGATGGCACGTTGCTGGATCACGTCCTTGTCCTCCAGGTATTCCCGTTGCCCTAGGACCGCTGTGGACAGCAGCAATAGAAGTATGGTCAAGGTGTTCTTCATGGTGCGTAGGTCCATTCCACAAGCCGTGTCCCGAACGTCATCAGAATGTTCTTCCCATCGGGCAGGAAGCAGAACGAGAGGCGCCCATCAGCACCGAACTCGCCGTCCTTCAAGGGTGTGGCATCGCGGAAGCGGTAGCTCAGTTCGAAGCGGTCCACCATGCGGCCGGTGGCGCGCTCGTAGAGGTGTATCTCCAGGAACTTCCGCCCCTGGCTCACGATGCCGAAGAGCTTGCCGTCCACGCTTATCCGGAAGTCGGGCTCGTAAGTGGCCAGCGATGGGAATGCGGTGCGGCGCATTTCGCCGGTGGTGGCATCGGCTACGCTCACGTAGCTCTGCCGCGGGTCGATGGCGCTGCCCTTGCGCGTATGTGGCTTGGCATGGATCCACAGGTCGCTACCGTCGCTGCTGTACACCAGCCGGAAGATCTTGTCGAAGGGTTCGTTCAGGGTGTGCAGTGGTTGCATTGTCCGGGCGTCGTACACCACCACGATCTGGCCGTACTTCTCCAAGGCCTTCAGGGCATCCTTGTCATTGCGTACGCTGGGCATCGCGGCCAACTCCGCGCGGTTGGGTTTGTGGGCCACGGCTACGCGCGCACCATCGTTGCTCACTGCCACCGCATAGCCCAAGCGCTCCATACGGCGCACAGCGTCTCGCTTGCCATTGGACAGGTCCACCGCTTCCAGTCCCGTTGTGCCCAGCGTGTACAGGGTCTGCTCGTCGGGTGCCAACGCGGCTGCATAGAGGTCTTCGGACGAGAACACAGTGCGCCCATCGGCCACTTCCACCACCTGGAATTTCACCGGACGCACCTTGTTGGGTGCCATGTCCAGGTAGAACATCTGTTGCAGGGTGAGGTACTTGCCAGTGCTGCTGAAGGTGCTGCGTGCACCAGCGTACCAGTTGCCCACATTGATCGTGTTTGTGATACGCTCCTCTTCAATATCATAAAGCCGGAAGGGGAAGGACTGCGTTGGTGCTACCGCGAGCGTGCGCTGATCGGGCGCCAGGTCAACCCAGCTTTGTATGTGGCGCGTGCTGTTGGCTTCGTCCCGTACGTTCACCACGCGGTAAACCTGTCCATCGCCCTGCCCCAATGCGGCAAGCGTGAGCAAGCTGGCCGCTGCAAGGGCCAGCAAGCATAATGTACTGCGGTCATTTTTGACCGTTCGGGGAGTGTGTGGGGACACTTCGTAAGGTTTGGGCAAAGCTTCCCCGTGTTACGGGGTCGCTTCCTCCGTTACCTACCGTGTTGCGCTACGGTGATCACCGTAATTGCTGATCAGGTGCACCCGATAATGCTTGCACAAGCCTGGAAGAACAGTGACACTTGGCATGCTTGCAATTGTCCCAAGTCCGATGCCCTATGCCGCCCACTGCGATCTTGGGCAGCATAGGACATCAGCAAAGACTTCGTCCATTGTAACAGATGTGTTACTAACAAGGCTGTTACAAAGTCAAGACCTAACCGAACAGGGGCGATACCAACCCTAACGTGGGCGGCATTGGATATCGGACCTAAGACAACGTTGTCCTCCGAAAGAGGCACTACATCCCAGCCTTCCGCCAAGCGACTTGCATGCAACCCCTCACTTCCCGATACAGAACCGTCCGAAAATGCTCCCCAGCAGATCGTCCGTGGTGATGCGACCGGTGATCTCGCCAAGGTGATGTTGCGCGCGGCGTAGATCGATCGCCAGCAACTCACCGCTGATGCCGAGCTCGATGGCCTTCTGCGATTCCTGCAGGGCTGCACGGGCTTTTGTGAGTGCTTGTACGTGCCGGGCATTCGTTACTACGATATCACCAGGGCCGTTGCGCAGACCTTGCACATGGTCCACGAAGCGTTGCTTCAAGGCATCCATACCGCTGCCTTTGCGTGCCGAAAGCGTGAGCATATCCTTGGGTTGCCTTGTGCCGGGCACATCCATCTTGTTCAGCACGGGCAATATCACCGGAACATCGCCCACCTTCTTGCGCAGCATGGACGCTTCGGTACGCAATGCGCCTTCGGATAGTACGGTGCCATCACCGAGCAGCACCACCAAACTGGCTTCGGAAGCCTTCTTGTAGCTGCGCTCGATGCCCAGCTTTTCAACCGTGTCCGTGGTGCGGCGAAGTCCTGCCGTATCGATGAAGCGGAAGAGGATACCACCGATGGAGATGGTCTCCTCCACCGTGTCGCGCGTGGTGCCGGGGATGTCGCTCACGATGGCGCGATCCTCCTGCAACAGCGCGTTCAGCAACGTGCTCTTGCCGCTATTTGGCGCACCCAGGATCGCCACCGGTATCCCTTCCTTGATCGCGTTGCCGTAACGGAAGCTGTCGATCAATTCGGTGCAGAGGTCCACAAGGCTGTCCAGCAGGGCGGTTAGTTCCACGCGTTGCGCGAACTGCACATCCTCCTCGCTGAAATCCAGCTCCAGTTCGATCAGTGCAGAGAAGTCGATGAGTTGTTGGCGCAGGCCTTCGATCCGTTGTCCGAATCCGCCGCGCAGTTGCTGCAGCGCCAGCTTGTGTTGCGATGCGCTTCGGCTGGCGATAAGATCCGCCACCGCTTCGGCCTGGCTCAGGTCCATCTTGCGGTTCAGAAAAGCCCGCATGCTGAATTCACCCGGCTGGGCCAGTCGCGCACCAGCCTTCAGCATGGCCTCCAGCAAGCGCTGCTGGATGTAGGGACTGCCATGTATGCCCACTTCCACCAAATCTTCTCCGGTGAAGCTGTTCGGGCCCTTGAAGAAGGTCAGCAAGCCCTCGTCCACCTGTCCATCGGCATCAACCAGCGGTGCGAAGTAAGCCTTGCGTGCCACCAAATCGTGCGGCAGGTTTGGTGCTATGCAGGTGGCGACGTCCAAAGCCCGAGGACCGCTCAGGCGCAGCAAGGCGATGGCTCCGGTACCGGGTGCCGAAGCAATGGCGGCTATGGTGTCACGTTCGTACATCGGGAGGCGCGCAAAGATCCGGATCTTTGCTCCCCCACCGACAAAGCCCCGACGAATGAGCGAAGCAAAACGGCACTACGATAGTCTGAAGCATCCAAAAGTCCTCGTTGTTGGTGGCGGTTTCGCTGGTCTAGAAGTGGTGCAGGGCCTGGCGAACACACCCTACAAGGTCCTCTTGCTCGACAAGCAGAACCACCACTGCTTCCAGCCGCTGCTCTACCAGGTTGCTACGGCAAGTCTTGGTGCCGACAGCATCGCGCATCCTTTCCGGCGCACCATCGGACCCATGCCCAACGTGGCCTACCGCATGGCCGAAGTGAAACTGATCGTGCCCCACGAGAAGCGGGTGGAGACCAATGTGGGCAGCTTTGATTACGACATCCTGATCCTTGCCCTGGGCAGCACCACCAACTTCTTCGGTAACCAGCAACTGGCAGAAGTGGCCATGCAGCTTAAAAGCATCAGCCAGGCATTGGACATCCGCAGCGATTTCCTGCAGGAGTTCGAGTTGGCCATGGTGCTGCGCGATGAGGAGGCCCTGCGACGCTGTCTCAACTTCGTGATCGTAGGTGCCGGGCCAACAGGCGTGGAGCTTGCCGGGGCACTGGCCGAGATCCGCCGTACCGTCCTGAAGCGAGAGTACCGCGAGATGAACAGCGAGTTGATGCGCATCGTGCTCATCGATAGCAACGACAGGGTGCTGAAGAGCTTCACGGAGAAGTCCAGTGCCAACGCACTGAAGTACTTGGAGGAACTCGGTGTTGAGGTGAAGTTGGGCATGCGTGTGCTCGGTGGCGATGCGAACCACATCACGCTGAGCGATGGAACGACCATGGATACCAACACTGTGATCTGGGCCGCTGGCGTGAAGGGCGCTCTGCTGCACGGCTTGGATGATGCCGTGAATGAGCGGGCCAACCGCTATGTGGTGGACCGCACGAACCGGGTACAAGGCTATCCGGACGTGTATGCTTTGGGCGACATCGCGCTGATGGAGGAAGGGGAGGCCTGGCCCATGGGTCATCCGCAGGTGGCTACCGTGGCGATCCAACAAGGCAGACAACTCGTGAAGAACCTGGAACGTAGGGCCGCCGACAAGGACACTTTGCCCTTCACATACGTGGACAAGGGCAGCATGGCCGTTATCGGTCGTGGGCGCGCTGTAGTGGAGATCGGTGGCCGCAGTTTCGGTGGCTTTTTCGCCTGGGCGATGTGGATGCTCGTCCACGTGGTGCAACTGGTGAGCTTCCGCAACCGGATCATGGTGCTGGTG
>JBBEDG010000067.1:0-7041 GCA_040881405.1 Flavobacteriales bacterium
ACTTGTCCGACTTGTTGTTCATGCGCTGGCGTTCGGTATTGCTCTTGCCGATGTCAGCGCCCTGAAGGGCCTTGCGTCGCTCGATGAGTTCCAGGATGTCCATGTGCTGATCACGGATGCGGAATTCGTCCAACTCCAGCAAACGGTGGGTCAGTCCGGTGAGGAAGTCCCGGTCGTGGCTCACGAGCAGGAAGGTGCCTTCGTAGTTCTTCAGCGCCTCCTTCAGCACGTCCTTGCTCTGGATGTCCAAGTGGTGCGTGGGTTCGTCGAGGATCAGGAAATTCAAGGGCTTCAGCAGCATGCAGCACAAGGCGAGGCGCGCCCGTTCGCCACCGCTCAACACCTTCACCTTCTTATCCACATCCTCGCCGCTGAACATGAACGCACCGAGCATGGCCCGAACGCGCGTTCTGTTATCATCGCTCGCTGCATTTTCCGCGGTTTGCAGCACGGTGCCCGTGGGGTCCATTCGTTCGGGCATGTCCTGGGCGTAATACCCCAAGATGACGTTGTGCCCAAGCTTTATTTCTCCATCGTAGGGCTCCTCGCCCACTACCATGCGCACCAGTGTGGACTTGCCGGTTCCGTTGGCTCCAACGAGCGCCACATGCTCTCCTTTTACAAGGGTGAGTTCAGCGTTCTTGAAGATGGATTTCTCGCCATAGGCTTTGCTCACGCCCTTCACCTCGCAGACCATTTTGCCCGAACTGGGTGCCGGGGGGAACTTCACGAGAAGTTTGCGCAGGTCCTCGTCCTCCACTTCGATACGCTCCAGCTTGTCCAGCCTGTTGATCAAATTCTGGGCGAACGCGGCCTTGCTGGCTTTTGCGCGGAACTTGTTGATGAGCTTCTCGGTCTCCTCGATGTACTTCTGCTGGTCCTTGGCAGCAGCGCTTTGCTGCTCGCGCTCGATCTTGCGCAGCTCCACGTACTGGCTCCAAGGCACCTTGCGGTCTATGATCCGGCCGCCGAATACTTCCAAGGTGCGCTTGGTCAAGCGGTCCAGGAAGGTCTTATCGTGCGAGATCAGCACCAGGGCAGCGGGATAGGTGCGCAGCAGGTCCTCCAACCACTGGATGGCGGGAAGGTCAAGGTGGTTGGTGGGTTCGTCCAGCAACAGCAGGTCGGGTTGCATCAGCAGGATGCGCGCCAGCTCGGCCCGCATGCGCCAGCCTCCGCTCAGCTCGCTCATCTTACGGTGCATGTCGACACCCACGAAACCGATGCCCTTCAGCATGCGCTCCACCTGCATGTCGTGGTCCGCTGCCCCCAACGAGTTGAGGCGCTCGTGCGCATGTGCCAGCAGCGTTGCCAACTCCATGGCCTCTTCGTCCGTAGTGGCCTTCTCCAGATCGCTTGTTATGCGCTCCAATGATGCGTTCAATTGCTGCGCTTCCTCGAAGGCCTTTTCGGCCACCTGCCAGGGTGTAAGCTCCAGGTTGTGGGCCATCTCCTGTGGCAGGTAGCCCATGGTAAGCTCCTTCGGCCTGCCGATGGTGCCCTTGTCGAAGGGTTGCTGTCCTGCCAAGATCTTCAGCAGGGTACTTTTCCCGGCTCCGTTGCGGCCTACAAGGCCGATGCGATCGTCGCTACCTATGAAGAACGAGACGTCATCGAACATCGGACGAATGCCGAAGTGCAGTGTAAGACCTTGGATCGAGAGCATAGCAATGGACCCGTTTGGAACGGGGCCGCAAAGGTACGGCGGTTGGCCGGGGTGGGGATCAACGGTATAGAGTCGTTAATGACCACATCGTAATGTGCCGGGCCTTCAGCCCTTTCCACCCGCGATGGCATATCAACCCATGGCTACGCCATGGGCTGATATGTATCGGGCCTTTGGCCCTGCAACGCCTATCGTAACAAGGGAGTGGGTTCCGATATGCATCGGACCCAGGGCCATGCCTCCCGCAGGCAGGTCGGGCACACTAAATGAATAAGGTTGCGTGTGCCTTGGTCAATGATGCCAGAGGTCGAACTCGAACTCCATGAGCTGCTGCTTTTGGCGCTCGCTTTCCAGCAGCGCATCAAGCCCCGTCAGGTGCTCGTTGATTCGGCGGTCATATACGTTGCTCACCTTGATGATCGTGCTGCTGAAAATGCGCTTGTCGAATATCTCCTCGAAGGTGATGCGCTCGGCATCGTTCCACCGGCTGGGTGATAGCCAGCGTGCAAATAAGGGACGACACTCCGGGTAGTAGAGCCAGAACAACGGAGCATGACCACGCAATTCGCCGTCGGGACCGCGCACTTCGGCCATTGGCGCTATTCCCACAATGCGGATGACCATCGCGGAACGCTGCTTGTCGAAGACCCAGTCCTCCTTGATCTGGTAGCGTGTCACCGTGCGGCTTTCAAGCCGTTGCACTTGGGGAACAGGTACCAATTCTCCGGTCACAAGGTCTTCCGTCCAAACGGTATCCACCCGACCGTACAAGGTCCTTATCGCGTCACTTTCCAAGGGCTTGCTGAAGCTGTCGTCCGAACGCAATGGCCCGGGGTCATATGCGGTGATACCACCTTCATGCAGCAGAGCATTGCGCACCACTTCGAAGAGGCTCGGGCAGCCGTGGCCAGCCTCCGCCGGGAAGAAGAGCGGATGGTTGATCTTCTCGCGCAGGTCGATGATGCGCCACACGCGTTTGCTCCACATGGCATCCGCTTCCCTTATATGGGCGTAGGGGATAGCCCGTGCATCACGGGTGCAGGAAAATGGTTCCAATACGCTGGACCCGTCCTGGGCCAATACGCATAGGCCTTCCCCTGCCATGGGCAGCGCAAGGGCCATCTGAAGGTACGAGCGGCTGTTCATGCAGGAACAACGCAACTGTGGTCACCCTGCGCATATAGCCTGGCCGAAAAGCAGGAACCCCGAACGTTTCCGTCCGGGGTTCCAACACTGTTGAGCTATGCTCGCATCAGAAATTCCAGAGGTCGTGCTCGAACTCGAACAATGCCTGCTTGATCTCCTCGCCTTCCAGCAATGCATCCAATCCGGTCTTGTAAACGTTGATCTGACGATCGTACACGTTGCTCCACTTGGTGATATAGCTACTGAACTGACGCTTCCAGAAGATGTCCTCGAAGCTGCGACGCTCCGCATCGTTCTCCCTGTTGAAGGCCTCCCAGTTGGCGAACACATAGCGGCACTCTGGGTAGTACAACCAGAAGAGTGGACGGTAACCGCGCAACTCGCCATCGTCCCCACGGATCTCCTTCATGGGCGCCAAGCCTATGATGCGGATGTCCATGGTGGAACGTTGCTTGTCGAAGATCCAGTCCTCCTTCAAGCGGTACATCTTGATGTCGCGGGTCTCCAGAGGGATCTCCTGGATCACCATCTTCATCTCTTGTGTCTCGAGATCTTCTGTGTACTGAGTGTCAACACGCATGAACATATCGCGCAGATCGGCTGCCAGCAACGGCTTCTTGAACTCATCATCGTCGGCCAGCGGACCTGGATCGTAGGCCGTGATGGAACCGTCGGTGAGCAATCCCTGTTTGATCACGTCGAACAAGCTTTTGCGGTCGTTGATGGCCTCCGTTGGATAGTACATCGGATGGTTCATCTTCTCCCGAAGATCGATCGTGCGCCACACCCTGCGCGCCCACATCACATCAGCCTCCCGGATGTGGGTGTAGGGCACTACACGTTTGGTCTTGGTGTGCTCCTTGATGTAGGCACCATCGAGCACGGTCTGGGCTTCCGCTTCGGGGGCGCTCCAGATGCCGACCGCAGCGATCGCTGCGGTAGCCAATATGTTCTTCAGTGTGCTCATCGTTGGATATGTTTCAACGGTTCTATCAGGTGACCTTGAACGAAAGCGAGCCCAAGTTCCGCACGGTTCCATCGGGACCTTTTGCCTTGATGCCTTCGATGTAGATCTTCTGGCCGGGCTTTGCCTTGGCGAACATCTCCTTCATCTGGCCACTTACAGCAGGCCCCTTGGTCACTTGCTCCAATGGGGTTCCACCCACGATCATGGTCACGCGGTACTCCACAACGTCGAACTTCAGGTCGAACTCGAAGTCCACCATTTTCGCGATCACACCAGCAGCTGCCGTCAATTCGGCCTTCTTGATGGTCTCGTCGTTCACGCTTTTGCCAGCGAAGTAGGGCGTAGGACTAGGTACGTTCTTAACGCGGAACTTCATGCCAGGCATAGCCTTCTTGGTACCATCCGGATTGGTCACGGTAGCACCGATGGTCGCTTCCGACTCTTTTCCCGGACGCATGATGTAACCTTCAGCCCCCTTGGAAAGAGCACCATTCGTGACGGACGGCTGGATATCCTTATCGCTGTAGCCCGAGACGCTCACGCTGACCGGGTTATCAACGCCGCGGTAGAAGACGTTCATCTTGGTAGGGCTCACAACGAGGTTGGGCGAGGCCACCTCATACGTGGTTTCGAACACCTGGATGGTCTCTTCACCGCCAACGGGCTTGAACTTGATGATGCCTTTGACGGTCTTGAGGCCTGCGCTGGAAGCGGTCTGCTCCAACTTTGCCCGTGCGCCTTCCATCGGAAGTTTGATGGCTTCACCGTTGATCTTCTTGGCGACCGTATCCACAGTGGCTCCAGGACCAGCGATGTATACCTCCGGGGCGTTCTGGTTATCGTAAGCTCCGAGGAAGATCTCGGCGCTGTACTTTCCGCCTACGGATACGTAGCTGCTTTGGGGCCTTACAATGGCCGCAAGCGTATTGAACTTGTAAGTGTCCCCTTCCACTTCACCCATCATCCAGTTCACCAGTTCCGCCTCGGCGTTCCGGATGTCCATTTGGATCTTGGAGAGCACAGTAACACCAGCTGCCAAGGGCACGTGGTAGAAGTTCAGAGCCTCCCAGGTCACAGGCTTCCCTCCGGAATCCTTCATTCCTTCGAAGGTGAACATCTTGTCGAAGTTGGCAATGAGCACTTGGTTGTCTCCCGAAGCAGCTTTCAGCTTATCGCGGAATGCTTCCAAGTTGGCACGCAATTCCAATGCGCCGTACTCCACCTCCAATGGCTTACCAGGATCACCCATGCCCATCAAATTGGTCAGCACAGAGTAGTTGTCCTTGCCGTTGGCAAGTCCCAGTGGGCGGATCATCGGTTTGCCATTCTCATCCTTCAGCACCACCGAATCCATGGGCAATTTGTCCGTGGTAGCGATAACGCGTGCCTTGATGGTATCGATGTAGTTGTAGATACGGTCCGCCTCGCTCTGCACACCTTGTGCTGCCGCATAGGCCGTACCGTATTTCTGGCTGTTCTACTGAGCTAGTGCCCCGAACTGGCCATACGCCTCGTTCATCTTCGTGGACAGTGTCTGCTTGGTGATCTCCAAGCCATTGTTCACTGTCACGAAGCTGTCCAGGATCTCCTTGGATACGTTCAGCGCGAGCAGCGCTGTCAGTACCAAGTACATCATATTGATCATCTTCTGCCGCGGGGACAGATTTCCTCCTGCCATTGTCCTTGAGAATTAAAGGCTCCTTGATCGTCCAAGCACTACGGCTTAGCGGACGGTCATGGCGTTCAACATGTTTCCGTACACGGTATTGAGCTTGGCCAGGTTGTCGCTCAGCTCAGCGATGTTCTCCTTGTAGCGCTTGGTGTCGTCCACCGAGTTCTTCAGGTTGGTGAGCATTTCGCCCATGCCTTCGAACATCTGATTGGCGGCCTCGAGCTTCTCACGGCTTCCGCGCAGCTGCATCTCGTACATCTCGTTGAGCGCGCTGAGGTTCTGGCTCATCTTCTGGAGACTGTCACCAGCATTGCGGCCAGCATCCACATTGTTCGTCAGGCCAACGAGGCTTTCGCTTGCCTTTGCGTAGCTATCGCTCAACGCGCTCACTTTGGCGCTGGCTCCTTTCAGACTGTCGGCGTATTCGCTGGTGGCAGCGGCAGCACCGGTGATCGCGCCCATTTGACGGGCCTGATCGCTCAAGCTGCGCATGCCGTCGCCCAGGCTCGCAATGAGTTCTGGTTCGATCTTGGCGCTCTCGAGCATGCTGTCCAACTGCTCGGTCACCGAGCGCTGGTCCTCCTTGCGGAAATCATCGCCCTCGGCGTGGTCGCCGGTGGCGAGCTCGGGGTATACAAGGCTCCAATCGGGATCCTCGTGCGGTGGTTCGAATGCCGAGAAAAAGAAGATCACCGCTTCCGTACTCAATCCGATGACGAGGAATGCGCTCGCGAAAGGCCAGTGTTCGATCTTGAACAATGCGCCTACGATCACGAGGGCTGCGCCCCATCCGTACAACTTCGCCATGAAGTTCTTCCACTTCTTGCTCCCTGGTTTCATCGGTCTTCCTTGCGTTTGATAGGTTGGTCTGAAGATTCCTTGCTTTCCTTGTAATGCGATCGTTATGGTCCGGTAACGGTCGCGGTCTGCCTTTTTCTAGAGGTCCTCGGCGCTTACTGCTTTGCCTCGACCCAGGTAGGTCATCACCGAGCGGAAGCCAACGTAGGCTTTCGTGGTGTCCTGGTATTCGAAGCTGCGCGTGCCGGTCTGCATGTAGTACCCGATGTCCTTCCAAGATCCACCGCGGATCACCTTGCGCTTCAGTGAAGGAGGATCGTTCTCGAGCGCGTCGTAGCTGTACTCGGGGTTCAGATCGTGGTCGAAGTCGTAAACGCTCTCATCGAATGCGGTGCTGGTCCACTCCGACACGTTTCCGGCCATGTTGTACAACCCGTAGTCATTGGGAGTGTAGCTATCCACCGGAACCGTGTGGAAACCACCATCGTCCACATAGTTGCCATGCAAAGGCTTGAAGTTGCCCAGGAAGCAACCTTGGCGGTTCCGTACATAAGGGCCACCCCATGGGAATGGTGCCAAATCAAGACCACCGCGGGCGGCGTATTCCCATTCAGCCTCGGTGGGCAAGCGGAATCGGTTCACGTAGGCCTCGCCGTTGAAGTCGAGCCAAGTGTTCATGAGCTGGGTGCGCCAAACGTTGAACGCGTTGGCCTGCTGCCACGTGATACCGACGACCGAGTAGTCGTCGTAGGCCGGATGCCAGAAATAGTTCTCGGTCATCGGCTCGTTGAA
>JBBEDG010000068.1:0-7037 GCA_040881405.1 Flavobacteriales bacterium
ATCGCAGCGCCACGGTCGGTGAGTGCGCGGGCATTGTGCGTCTGGTGGTCTTCAGCAGCGGTTGGCAAGGGCACCAGGATGGCCGGCTTGGCCACAAGGCTCAACTCGCTTACGCTGATGGCTCCGGCACGCGCCACCACCAGGTCGGCAACAGCGTAGGCATGGTCCATTTTGGTCACGAACTCATGCACCTTGCAGGCAGTGTAACCCAACTTAGCAACGGCTTCGGAGGCCTGCTTGAAGTACGGTGTGCCGGTCTGCCAGATCACTTGGATACCGGCCTTCTGCCAAAGCGGCAATGCGGCCTCCACGCCTTTGTTGACACCGCGAGCACCCAGGCTTCCTCCGGTTATGAAAAGAATGGGCCTGCCTTCCTCCAGGCCGAACTGCTCCATGCCTCGCGGCCGTTTTCCGGTGAGGCGTACCACATCCTGGCGCACCGGATTGCCGGTAAGCAGCACCTTCTCCTTGGGGAAGTACTTGTCCATACCGGCGTATGCCACGCAGATGCGGTCCACGCGCTTGGCGAGGTAGATGTTGGTCTTGCCGGGAAAACTGTTCTGCTCCTGGATCAGCGTGGGCACACCCATACGCTGAGCGGCGGCCAACAAGGGGCCACTGGCATAGCCACCCACACCCACGGCCACATGGGGTTTGAAGGAACGCACCAGGGAGCGCGCCTTCAGCATGCTGCGCACCAGCCGCCATGGTAGCCCGATGTTCTTGAGTAGTTGTCCACGTTGGAAACCACGGATAGGGAGTCCCTCGATACGGAAACCGGCAGCGGGCACCTTCTCCATTTCCATCTTGCCTTCTGCGCCCACGAAGAGGAATTCGGCAGCAGCCTCCCGCTCGCGCACCGCGTTGGCGATGGCGATGGCCGGGAAGATGTGCCCTCCGGTGCCACCACCGGAGATCATCACCCTAAGCGAGTGTTGTCCTTGGTCGTTGGGCATTGGAAGTATCGGGTTGAATTCCTTCTTCGAGGCTGCGGCTCACACTGAGCACGATGCCGATGGCGAGGCAGGTGAACCAGACGGAGGTACCACCCATGCTCACGAGTGGTAGCGGTTGTCCGGTAACGGGTACGAGATTGACGGCCACGGCCATATTGACCATGGCCTGCACCACGAGCATCAGGCACAGGCCCATGGCCACGAGCGAGCCGAACGGCTTCTCGCATCTGCCTGCTATCCTCACGGCACGGAACAGCAGGATCAGGTAGAGCAACAAGAGACCCAAGCCGCCGAGGATGCTGCCGTATTCCTCGATGATGAAGGCGTAGATCATATCGGAATATGGGTGCGGCAACCAGTTGCGCGATGATCCACTGCCCGGGCCGTTGGGCAGGAATCCTCCTGATGCGATGGCGATCTTGGCGTGCTCCACCTGGTAGTTGGCATCGCTATCCTCGGCGCCGAAACTTTCGATGCGCTTCTGCCAGGTCTCCACCCTGGGCAGCACGTTCAGGTCGAAAGCCTCATTGACGCCGATGAGCAGAATGAACGACCCGATGGCGAGGCCCACGATGCTGAGCAACCATTTGACCGGCACCTGACCGATGAACATGACGATCAGACAAAGTGCGAAGAGCAGTGCCGCGGTGGAGAAGTTGGCAGGCAGGATCAATCCACAGGTTACGCCAACAGGTACCATAAGCTTCACCAGCACATCACGCAGGGTCCATTCCTGGTCCTGTTGTTTGCTCAGCACCCGGGCCAAGTAAACAATGAGCACCACTTTGGCCAGGTCACTGGTCTGGAAGCTCTGGTTGATGATGGGGATGGTGATCCAGCGACTGGCATCGTTGATGTTGGAGCCCAGTAGCAGCGTAAGCAGGAGCAGGCCTGCCACGAACGGAAGAGCCAGTTGCGAAAGCTTGGAGTACACGCCGAACTTCAGTTTCGAGGCGTAGTACATGATGACTCCACCGGTGACCAGCATCAGTCCATGCTTGAACAGGAAGTGCAGCGTACTTCCCCCCTCCCGTTTGAAGGCCAACGAACTGATCGAGCTGTACACCGCGATCAAGCTGATCAACCCTAGGAAAAGGGCTGTCATCCAGATCACGCGATCGCCGCGCAGTTTATCAAGGAGGGTTGTCATTGGGCTTGGTAGAGTGGTTCTCAGTTGGCCGTTGGTAGTTGATAGTGGTTACAGTGGGTTGGGCAAGAAGGCTTGTGGTTGGTCTGACAACTGATCACTGCCTTCTGACAACTATATCATAGGTCCCTTACGGCACGTTTGAATTCCACACCACGCTCTTCGTAGTTGGCAAAACCGTTCCCACTTGGGCAGGCCGGGCTGAAGAGCACCACATCGCCAGCCTGGGCAAGCTCTCTTGCAAGGAACACGGCCATGCGTACACTGTCTGCCATGAAGACCTTTTCGCTGTTGCTGACGCTACCGTTCTCAGGCTGCACCCCGAAAAGCACCACGGCTGAAACGCGCTCGCGCAGCAACTCCTGCACGTGACCTTCGGCCATGTCGTCGCTCCAAGCTCCGGTTATCCACACCACGCGTTGATCGAGCGACGTGAAGGACTCCAGCGATGCATCGAGGAAGGTGGCGCGACTGTCGTTGATGTACAGCACATCACCCACGGATGCCACGGGCTCCATACGGTGCGGTGCGGAAGCCTGCCCGGCCAATGCGGTCCTTCGGGCTTCAAGAAGTTGGCCGCCCACCAAGCGGAGCGGTGCTGCGGTATGTTCGTTCTGTGCGCTCATTGCGGTTGTATCGATCAGAGTCCTTTTACAGCGGCCTTGAAGCGGCGTCCGCGCTCCTCATAGTTCTCGAACAGGTCGAAGCTGGCGCAGGCTGGGCTCAGCAACACCACATCGCCGGACTCGGCAAGGGCGTAGGCGGCCTGCACCGCGTGGTCCGCGCTTTGGGTCTCCACGATGTCCTTCACCACGCCTGCGAAGGCCTTCTGGATCTTGCTGTTGTCCACCCCGAGGCACACGATGGCCTTCACCTTATGCTTCACCAGTTCCAGTAACTGGGTGTAGTCGTTGCCTTTGTCCTGTCCACCCACCACCCATACCACGGGCTTGTCCATGCTCTCCAAGGCGTACCACGCGGAGTTCACATTGGTGGCCTTCGAGTCGTTGATGAATTCCACGCCATGTACCATGGCTATGTGCTCAAGGCGATGTTCCACGTTCTGGAAATCGCTCATGCTCGCACGCATCACCTCGCTTCGGATGTCCATCACGCGGGCTGTGATGCCTGCCGCCATTGAATTGTACACGTTGTGTTTACCCTTCAGGGCGAGTTCGATGATGGACATGTTGAACGTGGTTTGGTCGGTGGTGATGTGGATGGAATCGGAATCGAGGAAAGCCCCTTGGGCCACGGAATGCTGAATGGAGAATGGCCACTTGCGCGCCTTCACCGCATGCTGTTGCATGCCTTCGGCGATCGTGGTATCGTCGGCGCAGTGTATGAAGTGATCGTCCGTGCCCTGGTTCATGGCAATGCGGAACTTGCTGGCCACGTAGTTCTCCATGCGGTATGCATAGCGGTCCAGGTGGTCGGGCGTGATGTTGAGGATCACCGCTATATGCGGCTTGAACGCTTGGATACCGTCCAACTGGAAGCTGCTCAACTCGAGCACATAGTGGGCGTGATCGCCATCGGCAACCAAAGCAGCGAAGCTGTTGCCCACGTTGCCGCCAAGGGCCACATCGAGTCCTGCCCGTTGTAGGATATGGTGCGTGAGCAATGTGGTGGTGGTCTTGCCATTGCTACCGGTGATACCCACGATGGTGCCTTTACAGTAGCGGTAGGCCAGTTCGATCTCGCTGATCACAGGTATACCGCGTTCGCGCGCTGCCATCATCAGCGATGCCGTATCGGGTACGCCGGGGCTCTTCACGATCTCGTCCGCTCCCAGTACGCGCACGGCTGTGTGCCCACCTTCCTCGAAGGCGATCCCGGCCTTTACCAGTACCTCGCGGTAATGGGGTTTAATGGCACCGCCATCGCTCACGAACACGTCCAGCCCGCGCTGCTGAGCAAGCCGCGCTGCGCCAACGCCGCTCTCCTGTGCTCCTATGATCACCAGTTTGGTCATCGGAGCTTGAGGGTTACGATGGATAGAACGGCGAGCATGATGCCCACGATCCAGAAGCGCGAAACGATCTTGCTTTCGTGGATGCCGAGTTTCTGGAAGTGGTGGTGTAAAGGCGCCATGCGGAAGATCCGACGGCCCTCCCCGTATTTGCGTTTTGTGTACTTGAACCAGGACACCTGCAACACCACGCTGAGGTTCTCGACCAGGAATACGCCGCAGAGTATGGGTATCAGCAATTCCTTGCGCACAAGAATGGCCAATGTGGCGATGATGCCACCCAGCGCCAAGCTGCCCGTATCGCCCATGAAGACCTGCGCTGGATGGGCGTTGTACCACAGGAACCCGATGCAGGCACCCAGCAATGCGCCGATGAACACGGCCAGTTCCCCGATTCCGGGGATATACATGATGTCCAGGTAGTTGGCGAAGATGATGTTGCCGCTGACGTATGCCAGAATGCCGAGCGCGGCCACCATGATCGCGGAAGTCCCCGTGGCCAGTCCATCGAGCCCATCGGTCATATTGGCCCCATTGCTCACTGCGGTGATGATGAAGATGACCACCAGGATGTACAGGACCCAAGTGTACTTGCGCGCCTCGCGGCCGAAGAGGCCCAGTACCGACGAGTAGTTGAACTCGTTGTCCTTGATGAACGGAATGGTGGTGTTGGGCGACTTCCGGTTCAGCATGTAATGCACCGTTCCGTCCTCTTCGGTGATGGTGTGGATCTCCTCGGAGTTCAACTGTTGTGCAAGCACTTCGGGCACTTCCACGCGGGTGCGGATCTCCGGGTGGAAATACACCGTAGCACCCACGATGAGTCCCAGCCCGACCTGCCCCACAACCTTGAACTTGCCCGCCAGGCCACGTTTGTCCTTTTTGAAGACCTTGATGTAGTCATCCAGGAATCCGATGGCACCGAGCCATACCGTACTTACAAGCAGAAGGATGATGTAGATGTTGTTCAGCTTGGCGAAAAGCAAAGTGGGGACGATGGTGGCAGCGATGATGATGAGACCACCCATGGTGGGTGTGCCCTGCTTGCTGAGTTGTCCTTCCAAACCGAGATCGCGCACCGTTTCGCCGACCTGTGCCCGGCGCAGGGCGTTGATGATCACCTTGCCGAAGAAGAGGGAGATGATGAGCGAAGTGACCACGGCCATGGCCCCGCGGAAGGAGATGTAGTTGAACACCCCCGAGCCGGGAATACTGGAACCGAGCGCTTCGAAGAAGTGGTACAGCATTACTTGTGGAGGAGTTCAAGGGTTTCCTTCAGCACCGCGGCATCATCGAAATCATGCTTCACGCCTTTGATCTCCTGGTAGGTCTCGTGGCCCTTGCCGGCTAGCAGTACCACGGAGCCCGGCTTGGCAAGGCCCACGGCCTGCCGAATGGCTTCGCGACGATCGGGATTCACCCAGGTACGCTGGAGGTCGGTGGCGGTAAGGCCGCTACGCATCTCGTTCAGGATATCCATGGGCTCCTCGCTGCGCGGATTGTCGCTGGTGAGGACCACGTTCCCGCTCAGTTCGGCAGCGATAGCGGCCATCACCGGGCGCTTGGCCCTATCGCGATCGCCGCCGCAACCCACCACCGAGATGATCTGGTCCCGGCCACCAAGGATCTCGTTCAACGTGGAGAGCACATTCTTCAAGGCATCCGGTGTGTGGGCATAGTCCACCACACCGATCACTCCCGTGCTGCTACGCACGATCTGGAAGCGGCCACGTGGCGGCTCCAGGTCGCTCAGTGAAGTGAGCACATCCAGGGGTTTCTCTCCCAACAGCATGGCCACGGTGTATACCGCGAGCAGGTTGCTGGCATTGAATTCGCCGATCAAACGCGAGTAGAGGTCGTGCCCGTCGATGCTCAGGTGCAAACCACTGAGCTGGTTCTCCACAATGCGTGCGCGGTGGTCGGCCATGGAGTGCACCGCGTAGGAGCGCTTGGTGGCCTTGGTGTTCTGCAACATCACCGCACTGTGCTTGTCGTCGGCATTCACCAAGGCGAAGGCGGTAGCGGGCAGCTGATCGAAGAAGCGCTTCTTGGCCTTGATGTATTCGGCGAAAGTGCCGTGGTAATCAAGGTGATCGTGGGTGATGTTGGTGAACACAGCGGCAACGAACTGCAAGGCTGTGACACGGTCCTGCACCACGCTGTGGGAGCTTACCTCCATGAAACAGTGCGTGACCCGCTCTGCCACCATTTCGGCCAGCAGTTCGTTGATCCGCACAGCATCGGGCGTGGTATGCGTGCTTGGGATCACCTTCTGCCCGATGCGCGTTTCCACGGTGCTGAGCATACCGCATTTGTAGCCCAGAGCACGGTACAGCCGGAAAAGCAGCGTGGCAACACTGGTCTTACCGTTGGTGCCCGTTATGCCGATAAGTTTCAACTTCTTCGAGGGATGATCGAAGAAATTGGCGGCCATTACCGCGAGTGCTTCGGACGCATCGGCCACCCGCACATAGGTCACATTCTCCTTGTGGCTTTTGGGTAGCTCTTCGCAAATGATGGTGCTCGCTCCGGACTCGATCGCTTTGGCGATGTATGCATGACCATCGACCTGGGTACCCTTGATGGCCACGAAAGCGGTGAACGCCACCACCTCCCGACTATCGAAGGTTATCTTCTCCACAGCGGTGTTGGTGCTGCCCACCACCTGCTCGATGCGTACCCTGTAGAGTATGTCCTTCAGGAGCTTCATGCCAGTTCGATCACTATGGTGGATCCTTGTGTGGCGCGCGTGCCCGGCGCCAACGACTGCCGTTTCACCATGCCCATGCCCTGGAAGCGCACGCGGAGGCCACGGTTCTCCAAAATGTAGAGGGCGTCCTTCAGGCCCATGCCCAGCACATTGGGCACCCTATCCATGGCATCGGAGGGAATGCCGCGTGGCACCAATGCCACCACAGTATCACCGGCCTGGGTGGTCATCCATTCACCATCGCCCTGCATC
>JBBEDG010000069.1:0-7003 GCA_040881405.1 Flavobacteriales bacterium
CTACGCTGGTACGGAGACCATCACGGACGAGACCATCCTGAACACCGCCGGCGCCGACGCCATTGTGGACTGGGTGTTGCTTGAACTGCGTGATGCCACCACCCCTGCCACCGTGCTGAAGCGCCGTGCAGCCCTGATCCAGCGCGATGGCGACATCGTGGACGTGGACGGCACCACCCCCATCTTCCTGTGGGATATGAACCCGGACGTGTACCACGTGGCCGTACGTCACCGCAACCACTTGGGTGCGATGACCGGCACCAGCGTGTACCTGGGCGGCGACCCCGCCTTGAGCGTGGTGGACTTCAGGACCGTGGCCACCTTCGGTACCAACGCCCAGAAGCAATTGGCTCCTGGTGTGAAGGGACTTTGGAGCGGCAACCTGCGCAGCAACAACCGTGTGGCCTACACCGGCTCCAACAACGACCGGGATGCCATTCTGCCCCTGTTGCCGACCAGCTCGCTCACTTCGGTGGCCACCAACCAGTACGCCAATGCCGACCTGAACCTGGACGGCCTTGTGAAGTACACCGGTTCGGCCAACGATCGCGATCCGATCCTGGTGAACATCGGCGGCGTGAGCCCTACGGCGGTACTGCTTCAGCAGCTGCCCTAAGGCCATGTGACCCGACACTGAACAAGTGCGAAGCCCCGGCCCCTGTGGCCGGGGCTTCGTGCGTTCGGGGGGTACTTACGGCGCCCCCCTTCGGGCATTTTCCCGTGCCCACGGTCACTCCGGTGCATGCAACAATGAACAGGGTGTGGCACCAGCGGCAGCAGCACGTGCCCGCGATGAGATCTTCACCGTGCAAGGTGCTGTGGTGGTGGTGCTGAACAACGCGGTGCTGGTGTTGGCGACCGACCTACGAACGGAGCTCCTCCTGTTTTCCGCAATGCAGCACCCAGAACACCTGCATAGCATCGTTCAATAAAATCGATGGAGGGTTTTGTTCATCGCAAGCATCCCTCACAAGGGGATCTTGCTTGTGGACCAAGCCCTGTAAGGGCGGCATAGCACAGCGGTGGGGCAAGCCCCACCGCTGTGCTACAGGGGGCATACTCAAGCCCTGAAAGGGCGAAATAGCTCTTCGGTGGTCTCATTCCAACCCTTCCATTCGCAAGGGAAGGGAATGGACTCGCGCGCCGGAAACCGCATAGCCTTTGCCCTTGCCCTCAGGAACTATTGCGCCCCTTCAGGGCTTGTGCTCGCGCAGGATCCGGCAGCGATGGGGCAAGCCCCATCGCTGTGCTGTTACGCCCCTTCGGGGCTCCTTGACCGATACCGGGCAGGCGGTCCATTTGGAGTGAAAGATCGCTTGGAGATCACCAACATGCTCCTACTCCCGTCCTCGTGCAGCACCCAACATACAAATTGAAAGTCAGTAAAAACAAGTGGTTTGGAAGACTCTAAGAATGCTTGCGGAAAACAGGAGGTGCTGTGGTGGGGGTGCTGAACAACGCGGTGCTGGTGTTGGCGACCGACCGACGAACGGAGCTCCTTAAGGGCGCCGTTCGTGCTTTTAGGGCTTGGCATGATGCGCTTGCAAGACCTTCCGCGACAGCGTTTGACGGAAGCATCCGATCATCCGGCATCCGCCAAAAGACATTTAGTGGCTGCCCAATGTCCACTCGTGTCGCCTACGGAACCTATAGGCCGCTTCCTACCTACAAGGCCAAGCATTAACGAGCCCAGCCATAGTGGTGGGCATGCATATCGTATGCGGCTACGTGATGAAGAACAGCTACCGGAATGCCATGGTCAAGTGGATCTCTTTCATACAGGGGATCTGGGCGTTGATCGTCGACAAGAGCCCACTGGGCGAAGGACGTGTTGACCGAAGGACCGGCCCATTGTGGATGGCCAGCAAGGCTTCGTGTATGGCCTGGGCGCTTTCGTCGCCGGAAACCCGGCGCGATGGGGTGGATCTTCACCAATCTTTCGACTCAAGTCAATTTACTGTCGACAAGGATCCAATTCTCATGGTTGAAATGAACGTAGCGAGTACGCGGGCCCAAAGGTGTGGCGGCATGCGCAAGCTGGCCTGGTCCGGGTTGCTCCCGAAGCTGTGCCTGATCGGCATTATGCTGCTGGGGCTGGGAGACATGGCGAGCGCGCAGATAGTGCAGCGGGGATCGGCGACGAACAACACCAGCTCCAGCACAAACATTTCCTCCCTCAGCATCGACAAGCCTTCGGGCGTTGTGGCGGGGGATGTGCTCATTGCCAGTATCCTGCAGAACGAAACGGATAATGATAACGGGGGGCTCTCCAATGCCAGCGCATCCGGCTGGACGGTGATCGATGGGCGCATCATTCGCAGTGCCGGAGCGGGCAATGGGAGCAATGCGTGGCACGGGACCGTGCTCTACCGGGTGGCCACAGGAACGGAAGGTGGTTCCTTCAGCTTCAGCCTGCCGAACAGCAGGGCGGATATGGCCATCGGGGCCATCGTGGCCTTTTCCGGCGTGGATGTAACGGGTGGTGTCCAGGCCAATGGGAACGCGGGAGGTCCCTTCGATTTGGACCCCGGAACGCTGAACCTGACGAACGCCAACATGGCCAGGGCCTCATCGGTGACCACCGCCACACCGAACGCGGCCGTGCTGATGCTCTCGTTCATCAATGATAATGTCAGCTTCTCGAATTGGACCGCGACGAACCCGGCCACGTTGACGGAGCTCTACGACCGGAACACGTCAAGTGCGGACGATGGGGCCGTGGGGGCAGCGTGGGCGATCCGCTCAACAGCCGGTGCGACCGGTGATGGCAATGTCACTATCGGAGGCACGGATTACACCGGATCCATATTCCTGGTGCTGAAGCAAGCCCCGACATGTCCCTCGTTCGCCTTGACCAGCACCACTGCAGCAGCGGCCTGCACAAGCTCGGGCACTGCAGTGACCTTGGCGGGCAATGCCGCCAACCTGCCCACTGGCAACTACACGGTCACGTACAACCTGTCCGGGGCCAATACGGCCACTGGGCAAACGGCAAATATGACCGTGGCCACGGCGGGCAGCGGCAGCTTCACCACCGCCAACCTGGCGAACACGGGCAATACCACGGTCACCATCACCAACCTGGAGAAGGATGATTGCAGCTCGGCGATCAGTGCCAACCGCAGCAGCACCTTCACGGTTTCCGCACCCACGGAGGCCTCCATCGCCTATGCCGGTTCTCCTTATTGCAGCACGGGTGGCACGGCGTCGGTGACCCTCACGGGCACCACGGGAGGTTCCTTCAGCAGCACTGCGGGCCTCAGCCTGAACAGCAGCACAGGCGCTGTGAACCTTTCAGCGAGCACGGCGGGCACCTACACGGTCTCTTACACCTACGGAAGTTGCTCGGCCAGCACCACGGCCTCCATCACGGTGAGCGCACCGCCCACGGCATCCAATGCCGGACCGGACCAGGCCATCTGTGCATCGGACGGCCAGGCCACAATGGCGGCGACCGCCCCTACGGTGGGCACCGGCCAATGGAGCCAGGTGAGCGGCGCTGCGGCCACCATCACCAACCCCGCCTCGCGGAACACCACGATCACCGGGCTTGCAGCCGGGTCCTACACGTTCCGGTGGACGGTGTCCAACGCGCCCTGCACGGCCACCTCCGATGAGGTCGTCATCACCGTGGCCCCCGCGCCAAGCACTGCGGACGCCGGCCCGGACCAGGCCGTCTGTGAAGGTTCGGCCCTGGCCCTTGGGGCCAACACGCCCGCCGTGGGCACGGGTGCCTGGAGCATCGTCTCCGGCCCGAACACCTCAACAAGCCAGTTGAGCAGCATCACAGCGGCCGATGCCAGCTTCACCCCTTCAGCCGAAGGCTCCTATACCCTGCGTTGGACGACCAGTTCTGAAGGGTGTGCGAACAGCACGGACGATGTGGTGATCACGGCAAGCCCTGCGCCTCCGGCCTTCACGGTAACACCTTCTTCGGCCAGCCTCTGTGGCGGGCAATCGGTGACGCTGAGCGCCATGCTGCCTGCTGCTCCAGGTGGCACAATTGGAAGAGGGACCGCGACCAATGCCAATACGGCCTACCCTTCACCCTATGGCGCATATTACGAGACCCAGCGTGTACAGTACCTGCTGAGCGCATCCGAACTTGGCGACCTGGGTTTTGCTGCGAACAGCACGATCAGCTCCATCGGCTTCACGGTTTCCGATGTCGCTTCTTCAGGTCTTCACACCGGCTACACCATCAAGCTCGCCAACACGGCGGCGGCCAACCTGGGCAGCGCCTGGCAGACCGTGGACGCCACGGCCAACTTCGGTCCAGTGGACTATGTGCCCACAGCCGGGCTCAACACGCATGTATTCAACACACCGTTCGTTTGGGACGGCAGCAGCAACGTGGTGGTTGACATCTGCCACAACAACGACCCGAACAACGCGGGCAACCTCTATACGGCGAATGCACGTGTAGCATTCACCACTACCGCCTTCACCAGCGTGCGCTACCGGCGTGCCGACAACGTGGACCTCTGCGGTACCACCGGCACGCCTACCGCCACCTCCGCCGACCGGGCGAACATGACGCTGACCGGAGACAACGGCTACAGCATCACCTGGTCACCGGCATTGGGGCTGGACGTGAGCTCGGGAGAGAGCGTGGTAGCCACACCACCGGGAAGTATGGTATACACGGCCACCTTGTCCCAAGCGGGTGCCAACTGCTCCCGTTCAGTGGAGGTGCCGATCACCTTGAGCGGCTCGGCACCCGATGCGCCAGTGGTAGTTGCCAGTGGTCCCACGGAATTCAACCTGGGCGACGCGGTCTCCTTCAGTGCGGAAGCGGGTGGTGCGCCGATCACGTGGTACGATGCGCCTGCTGGAGGCCAGGTGGTGGCCACGGGTGCCACCTACGCGGTAGCCACAGCGTGTTCGCCGGGCTCCTTCGCGGTGTATGCCGGCACGGAGGCGAACGGATGCGCCAGTGCTCGCACGCTGGCAGCCTACACAGTGCGTCCGCTCATCAGTTCGGACCCGGCCAATGGACTGATCTGCTCGCAGGGTGGATCGGTGAACCTCACGCTCAATGCCCTCAACGCATCGGGCATCACCTGGTCGCCGGGCACTGGGCTGACGAGCACGAACACGGCCATCACCACGGCCTCGCCCACGGTCACCACCAGCTATTCCGTAAGCGCCACGGTACCCGGTTGCGGCAGCTTGAACGGTTCCATCAATGTGGGCGTGATCGACGGGGCCACATTCACCCCCACGGCATCCGCTGAAGAGGTTTGCGCTGTTGCGGAGGTGACCCTTGCATCCAACCTGAGCGCCTCCGGCTTCAGCGCCGGCACCATTGCCCATGCGCCATCCGTGGCGGTGAACGCAACTGCGCTGGCCTCCGGAGGAACCGTGGAAGTAGCCACCACCAGCTGCACCTTCTGTCCTCTGGACGATGCCGGCTGGGCAGGCATCCCGCTCGGTTTCGACTTCGACTTTTTCGGCAACACCTACTCCACGGTGAATGTGGGCACCAATGGCCTGATCCAATTCGGTGAATACAATGCGGCTGGTCTCAGCGACTACCTCTTCACCAACGCCCTGCCCAACGCTGCGGAGCCACTGAACATCGTGGCGGGTGTGGCCGTGGACCTGATCGCCAACTCCGCCGGCACCATACGCTATTGGACCGAAGGCCTTCCCCCCACACGGACATTCGTAATGGAATGGCTGAACGTTCCAGGCTACAGTAACTCCGGCACCAACGGCATCACCACGTCCCAGATCAAGCTCTTCGAGACCACGGGCATCGTGGAGGTGCACGTGAGCACCTCGACCTCCACGGCCACCAAGGTGGTCGGCCTGCAGAACGCGGATGCCTCCATCGGCAGCACGGCCTTCTCGGGTACCGGTAGCATCACCAACCAGGCCTGGCGCTTCGTACCCGGTGCCGACTACACCTTCCAGTGGTCGCAGTCGGGCCAGAACCTTGCCGGCGCAACAGAGGGTACCTACACCTTCAACGCTCCGGCGGTGCCTGGTGCGTACACCTACGCGGTGGCCGCCACCAACCCCGCCACGGGCTGTGTATCCACCAAGCCTGTGGGCTTCACGGTGAATGAAGTGCCCGCCGCTCCGGTGGTCACGCCGGAAGTGGTGTATTGCCAAGGTGCTGCTGCGGTGGCACTCTCGGCATCGGGTGCGCAGGGCAACACCCTGCAGTGGTACACCCAGCCCACGGGCGGCAGTGCGTCCGCCACGGCACCCACACCTTCCACGGCATCGGTGGGCAGCGTGGCCTACTACGTGTCGCAGATCACCGCCATCGGCTGCGAAAGCCCGCGCGATACGACAACCGTGGTGGTGAACCCTTCGCCCACTGCACCTGCCGCCACCTCAGCGATCACCTATTGCCAGAACGCCATTGCCGTGCCTCTGGAGGCCACGGCCACCGCGGGCAACAGCTTGAAGTGGTACACCGTGGCCAGCGGTGGCACGGGCAGCACCAACGCGCCCACGCCCTCAACGGCGAGTGCGGGCACCACCAGTTGGTACGTGGCCCAGGTGAGCGGTGCGAACAGCTGCGAGAGCCCGCGCACCACGGTCTCCGTCACCATCAACGCAACGCCGGATGCTCCCACGGTGACCAGCCCGGTGACCTACTGCCAGGACGCTGCTGCCACGGCCCTCAGCGCCACGGTTTCTGCAGGCAACACACTGGCTTGGTACGAGCAGCCTTCGGGTGGTGCCGCCCTTGCAGGGTCGCCGGTGCCATCCACCGCAGTGCCGGGCAGCACGTTCTATTACGTGCAGCAGTCCACCACACAAGGCTGCGCCAGCGTGCGTGCCTTGATCGAAGTGGTGGTCGATCCGACGATCACCCCCGCGGTGTCCAACTCCGCATCGTCCACGTCGGCCTGCGGAGGTGCCATCACCTTCACCGCCATCCCGTCCAACGGTGGCGATTCGCCAAGCTATCAGTGGTTCTTGAACAATGCGGCGATACCCGGTGCCACGCAGCAGACCTACGTGCTGGGCAATCCTTTGGCCG
>JBBEDG010000070.1:0-6966 GCA_040881405.1 Flavobacteriales bacterium
AGCGCCGTCATCCCTATTTAGCACCACGCCGCTGAGAACTGCCCTCTGACAACTGACAACCAACCCGCACTTGACAAGAACCATCGAAGCGCCGATCCTCCAGTTAAGCACTACGCCACTGACAACTACCCCCTGACAACTGACTCCTGAACATGACCTACACCCAAGTCACCTTCCTCATCGCACCGGTCGATCCCTGGCGCGACATCCTCATGGTGGAGCTCGCCGAGCTGGGCTACGATAGTTTCGAGGACAGTTTCACCGACCCCATGGGACCCTCTGGTGAGCTGAAGGCCTACATCCCCTCCGAGCGTTTCGACGCCACGGCATTGGTTGGGCTGCTCACCCTGCGCGACCCGCATGTGAACGTGAGCTGGACCAGCGCCGAGATCGCGCCGCGCAATTGGAACGCGGAGTGGGAGCGCAGTTTCCAGCCGGTGGAAGTGGGGCATGAGGTACGCATCCGTGCGGATTTCCACCCTGCCAAGGAAAGCTTCACCCACGACCTGGTGATCACCCCGCGCATGGCATTCGGTACCGGGCACCACGCCACCACACGCATGATGGTGCTGGCCATGCTCGGCGTGGATCTTGCGAACAAGGCCGTTTGTGACCTGGGTTGCGGTACCGGTGTGCTGGCCATTTTGGCCGAACGAATGGGCGCCAGCAACGCGGTAGCGATAGATAACGATCAGCTCGCAGTGGACAACGCCAAGGAGAACCTGGAACGTAATGCTTGTCACCGTACCACTGTGGAAAAGGGCGATGCCGACAGCCTGAAGGGCCGTTCCTTCGACGCTATCTTGGCCAACATTGAACGCAACACCTTGCTCAAAGCCATGCAAGCCATGTACGATTCCTTGAACCCCGGCGGGATCCTGTTCCTGAGCGGCTTCGTGGTCAACGACCGGCACATGCTGGTGGACGCCGCCAAGGCTGTGGGCATGACCATCGAGGAACGATTGAACGAAGGGGACTGGGCCTTGCTGGGCTGCCGCAAACCACTGGGATGAAGAAGTCCTGGAACAGTAGCCGACAACCGTTCAGTGCGAAAGAGGTGGAAGCTTCCGCGGCTGTTGTGGATGGAATGATCAACGAAAAGAACCGTTCGCTTGCAATGAGGACTTGGATGGACCTGTTTTATGCACGCTGGAACCTGGTGTTGCAAAGGGCTTTGCCCACCTGCATTGCAGGTCTGCTAATTCTGTTCCTGCCATCCACATCGGCCGCACAGACCAAACCCTTCTCCAGCGATCAGGCTTTGTTCCTTCAGGAAGTGACCGAAATGTTGGTGGATGCCGACAAGAAGGAAGGTAGGACATTCGTCGAGACGACCTTCGCTCCAGCTTGGAACAGCTCCTACTACAGCGAACTGCAACGCGTGAAGGTGGTGGAGGTGGCCAACTTCATGCTCAAGAAACGTTTCGAGGCCTACCCGAATTTCAAGGACTACTTCGCTGCCGTGGCGGCATTCTCGGCAGGCAACCGGCCCTCCAAGGAGTTCGATGCCTGGTTGCAAGGCATGGATGGACTGGTTCAGAAAGGCCGCAAGCAGAACGTGACCAGCTTCATCGCCATGTGCGCGGGACTCTTTCGGGAGGGCACACTGGTGGAAAGCTCCAGCACGATATGGCGCAGTCGGAGTAAGGACTTCACCTTCGTGTTCGACAGCATTCCGAAGATCGTGTTCACCAAGACCGATCTCGTCTGCATTGCCAAGGGCGATAGTGCGGTGATCAAGAACACTGCGGGTACCTACTATCCCACGTTGGAGATCTGGAAGGGCACCGGCGGCACGGTTACCTGGGAGCGTGCTGGATTGAAGCCCACGGCCACCTTCGCCGAGTGGAGCCACCCTTACGAGGTGCGCATGAAGAGCGCCGCCTTCGACATCGATTCGGTGCGCTACAACGACCCCTACTTCGAACGTGCCCTCCTTGGTGCATTGAGCGACAAGGTGCTTGCGAACGTGGATGCCAAGAGCGCCTCGTACCCACGGTTCGAGAGCTACGACCGGCGTATGAAGATCCGCGACATCGCCGAAGGCATCGACTTCGAGGGCGGTTTCACCATTCAAGGCGCCAAGCTCCAAGGCTACGGCACCAAGGAGGAGCCGGCCTACCTCACCTTCTACCGCGATAAGCGTCCCTTCATCGTTACCCGCGGTGTGCTGTTCAGCATCGATCCGGAGCGCATCACCAGTGATGATGTTGCCGTGCAGATCAAGCTCGACACCGACTCGTTGTACCACCCCAGCGTAAGCCTGCGCTTCCAAAAGGACAAGAAGCAACTATCGCTGATCAAGAAGGATGAGGGCTTGTCCAAGGCGCCCTTCTACAACACCTACCACGAGATCGATATGTACTTCGAGGTGCTGACCTGGAAACAGGGTGATCCCTTGGTGCAGATGGGCAACCTGCTGGGCAGCAGCCAGACGCGCGCCAGCTTCGAGAGTTTCAACTACTACAAGGAGAAACGCTACATGGGCATGATGGGCATCGATGCCGTGCACCCCCTTGTACGCGTGAACGATTTCAGCAAGCAGAACGAAGGACGTTTCTATGCCAAGGAGTTCGCCGTGTTCAGCAAGATGCAGATGCAGCAGGTGGTACCGCTGTTGATCGACATGGCCAACAAGGGCTATCTGGATTACGATCCGGAAAGCGAATGGGTGGAGGTGCAACCGCGCCTGCGCCAGCACATTCTGAATAGCGCGGGAAAACAGGATTACGATGTGTTGCAGTTCAACTCCAACAGCGACGATGGTATCAACGCATCGCTCAACCTGTTGAACAACGACCTTACCATGAAAGGCGTGGCGCGGATCATCGTGAGCGATTCGCAGGATGTGAAGATCCTGCCCAGCGGCAAGTCCATAACCCTGAAGAAGGGCCGCGACTTCACCTTTGGTGGTGCCATACAGGCGGGTAAGCTTACCTACCACGGCAAGGAATACTATTTCCATTACGCACCCTTCACCATCGATCTGCTGAATGTGGACTCGGTATCCTTCATGGCCACCAGTTTCGATGCGAACGAGAACGGCGAGCGCAACCTGGTGCGCGTGAAGAACGTGCTGGAGCAGGTGACAGGAACCTTGGAGATCGATGCGCCCAGCAACAAAGGAGGATTGCAGCAGAAGAAGTATCCGGCTTTCCCCAAGTTCAACAGTACACGAGAGAGCTATGTGTTCTACGACAAGGGAACCATACAACGCGGTGTTTACGGCCGCGAGAAGTTCTACTACCGCTCCGAGCCTTTCCAGATCGATTCCTTGGACAACTTCACCAACGACGGACTCACCTTCACCGGCACCCTGGTCTCGGCAGGCATCTTCCCGGACATAAAGGAACCCCTGCGTTTGCAGACCGATTATGCATTGGGCTTCGAACGTGCGACCGGCGGTGCAGGCATGCCGCTCTACGGCCGCAAGGCCAAGTTCACCAGCGATATCACCCTGAACAGCCGTGGGCTGCAGGGCAATGGTACACTGGACTACCTCACCACCACCCTCAGTTCCAAGGCTCTCGTCTTCTGCCCGGACAGCACCATCGGCCGTGCCGATACGCTCTTGAACACCGCCAGTACCGCACCTTCCAAGGTGCCTGAGGTGGCCGGTGGTGATCTGTATGTTCGTTTGGAACCCGCTCGGGACGTACTGCGCGCGGAGAAACTGCGCTCACCGATGCTCATGTACGGCGGGCAGGCCGATCTACATGGCCTCACCGAACTGACACCCAAGGGCATGACCGGTGCCGGCTTGATCGACTTCCGGAATGCCACCCTGCGTTCGGACCTGTTCAACTTCGAGACCATGCGCCTGAATGCCGATACCAGTGATTTCCGCTTGACCGATGGCAACGTGGACGGCATCGCCTTCAAGACCGATAACGTGAACGCCACCGTGAAGCTCGACGAACGCGTGGGCGAATTCGTGAGCAACGGCACGGAGACCAAGGTGGAGTTCCCGGTGAACCAGTATGTCTGCTACATGGACCGATTCAAATGGTTCATGGATCAGGGCGACATCGAACTGGAGAGCGACCGCACAGCGGCCGAAGGCAGCGAGGACCTGCAGCTCTCGGGCTCCAACTTCATCAGCATACGGCCCGACCAGGACTCCCTCAGCTTCATGGCACCCAAGGCGCGATACGATCTGAAGAAGCACTTGATCACTGCAACGGATGTGCAGTACATCCAGGTGGCCGATGCCTTGGTAACGCCGGACAGCATGGTCGTGCGCATTCGCAAGAACGCTGTGATGGATCCACTGGAACGCGCGGTGATCACCGCCAACTTCGTTACCAAGTACCACCGCATCTACAACGCCACAGTAAGCATCAAGGCCAAGCGTGACTACAGTGCCTCGGGTGATATCGATTACGTGGACGAGAATAAGAAGGCCTACAAGATCAATTTGCGAACGGTGAACGTGGACAGCACGTTCCAGACCTACGCCAAAGGGCGGGTGGCCAAGGAGGAGGATTTCCAACTCAGCCCTGCCTTCGACTTCTTCGGTGATGTGGAGCTTACCGCCAGCATCAAGGAACTCACCTTCGCTGGCAGCACGCGCATCCAGCATGGCTGCGAAGCCCTTGCCCGCAACTGGATGGGTTTCCGAGGCGCCATCGACCCGCTGGAGGTCTTCATCCCCGTGGCCGATACGCTCTATGATGACCAGGGCGCGCGCATCGGTGCCGGTATCTACCTCACGGACGAGGATCCATTCCAGACCTATGGCACGTTCCTTAGCCGCACCCGCGACCCCAAGGACAAGGCGATCATCACCGCCAAAGGCTTGTTGTTCTACGATAAGGGACGCAAGGAGTACATGATCTCCAACAAGGACAAGATCCGCCAGCGTGAACTGCCTGGCGACCTCGTGAGCCTGGCCACGGAGAACTGTGTGGTGCTCGCCGATGGGCGCATCTCCTATGGCGTGGACCTGGGCCGTATCGCACTTACCAGCGTGGGTGGTGCCCGTTTCGAAAGCGTGGATGGAACCGACAAGGCCTCATCCAGCTCGGTGCTGCTGGTCGATTTCCACTTCCTGGACAATGCACTGGACCGCATGTCCACCGAGATCATGGCGTACCCCGAGCAGAAGCCGGTGGACATCACCAAGACGTACTACGAGAAGCTCATGCGCGAACTGCTCGGCTTGGAGCGATCGGACAAGTTGATCAGCGAACTCAGCATCAAGGACGAGATCAAGCGCCTACCCGATGAACTGGTGAAACCCATTGTACTCGCCGATGTGCGCATGAAATGGGACGGCCCCGAGCAGAGTTGGGTGAGCGAGGGCGAGATAGGCATCGCGACCATCCTGAAAAAGCCCGTTTATCGCTACGTGAAGGGCAAGATCCACCTGGAACGCAAGCGCAGTGGCGATATCATGACCATACTGCTGATGCTGGACGACCAGACCTACTACTTCTTCCAGTACACCAGGAATTACCTTTATGCATTCAGCAGCGACGCACAGTTCAATACCATGCTCAGCGAGCTGAAGGACGACAAGAAGAAATTGGACAGCAACAAGGACCAGCCACCCTACCAATTCACGATCACCACCAAACGCAAAGTGGATGATTTCCGCGATCGATTCGGACTTTGAACCATGGAATACCCTTGGGTGTACAGCATAGCCGCAGTGATAATCGCATATCTCTTCGGCAGTATTCCTACCAGCGTGTGGTGGGGCAGGGCCTTCCATGGCATGGATGTGCGCGAACATGGTAGCCGGAATGCAGGCGCCACCAACACCTTCCGTGTATTGGGCTGGCGCTCGGGTGTGCCGGTGCTACTCATCGATATCGCCAAGGGCTTCATCCCTGTCCGCTTGCTGCCCAACATGAGCACTTTGCAACCCGATTCCCCCGAGTGGATGTGGCTGCGTGTGGCCTTGGTGATCGCGGCCGTGGTGGGTCACCTCTACCCCATCTTCTCAGGTTTCCGGGGAGGCAAGGGCGTGGCAACCTCACTGGGTGGTATCCTGGCGGTCCATCCCGGTGCAGCGGCCATCTGTGTGGCCGTTTTTGTCCTGGTGTTCCTGATATCGCGCTACGTGTCCCTGGGCAGCTTGTGTGCCGCATTGACCTTCCCGGTGGCCGTTGCCCTTATCTACCAGGAGACCAGCGCGGTCAAGGTGGGCTTCGCCATCGCACTTTGTTTACTGGTCTTCTTCACGCACCGCCAGAACATCGGTCGGTTGCTGCGTGGTGAGGAAGGCCGAATGAGCCTGGCCGCCCGCAACGGCACCCAACGATGAAACCCTGCGGCCTTGCCAGAGGTACAAGCGCCCACTCTTTGATGATGACCCGGCTCGCCGGCATATTTCTCGCGCTCCTCTTCCCCTTCCTTGCTCTGGCACAGGGGGGGGATGTCCAGCTGCGCGCCAAGGCCGATGCACTGTTCACCGAACAGCGCTTCGCGGAGGCCATGCCCTTGTACTCGCAGCTCGTAAGTCTTTCACCCTCGGACCGCGACCTCAACTACCGCTTCGGCACCTCACTGCTCTTCGTGGGCGAGGACAAGGAGAAGGCCATCGGACACCTGAAGTTCGCCAGCGAGTCCCCATCCATCGCGCCTGCTGCCCTGTTCTGGCTGGGCAGGGCATACCACCTGAACTACCGCTTTGCCGAGGCCCTGGTGGCCTACCAACGCTACCGCGGCGTGGCCGACAAGAAGACCCTTGTGGAACTGCCTGCCGAAGCCTTCGAGCAGCAGTGTCGCAATGGCCAGAAGCTTCTTAGCAAGCTGAAGGACATCACCGTACGCAGTAAGGTGGAGGTGGCCGATTCGGAGTTCTTCCGCTTCTACGACCTTAGTGACATCGGTGGCCGTATCGTGGTGACGCCGGACGAACTGAAGTCCTCGCTGGACAAGAAGAACAAGTTGCGCAGCTTGGTGTACCTGCCTGACAAAGGAGGTACGATCTTCTTCAGTAGTTATGGCAAGGACGGG
>JBBEDG010000071.1:0-6957 GCA_040881405.1 Flavobacteriales bacterium
CCGTAGATCCAGTATTCCAGGCCCTCGAACTTGCCGGCCAGCTTGCCGTACATGGCTTTGGTCTGCTCGTCCAGGAAGTGGCGCTCCTCCTTGGCACCGGTCCAGCTTACCATGGTGAGGACTTTCCGCTTCTTGCTGTAGTCCAGGTTGCTCACATCGTTATCGTCGTTCTCGAAGATGAGTTCCTTCTCCTTCTTTTCGGCCAGGTCCCAGGCCACGATGGCGTTCTTGTCTCGGCCATTCAGGTTGTGGCTCACATACAGGTCCTTGTTATCGAAGGTGAAGAGCACGGGGTACCAGCTGTCCTTGTAGCCGGTACGCATGTATTCGGTGAAGGGCTCCTTGTCATTGGCGCGGTAGTAGAAAACGTTGTCGGTACCATCCGTGCGGGTTGCAAAGCGGATCACGCCAGCATGGTCGGTGATCCAGCCCTCGTAATTTTCCTTGCTATTGTCGAACAAAGGCTTCAATTCTCCGGTGGAAATATCGCAGAGGTAGGGGTCGAATACCTCCGGATTCCGCTGGTTCATCTGGATCATCACGCGCTGCTCCATGCCGGGGATGTTGTGGAGGTCGTCCATCACACCCGCGCGAACCCCTTGTTGTGGGGTCAGGGCCTTCATGTCACTTCCATCCATACTGGCGCTGAAGACGATGTAATTCTCATCGCCGTTCACATCGCGGCTGTACACCAAGCGGTCGCCCTTCCAGAAGTAGCCTCCGATGTCGCGGACCGTATCGCGGGTGGCCTGCACGGCTTCACCGCCGGACACGGGCTGCACGAAGATGTTCATGCGGTTCTTCCACGGTGCCAAGTAGCTAACATACTGCCCATCGGGGCTGATGCGGAAGCTGGCCTTCTCCGGGTTCTTGAAGAAGTCCTGCACAGGGATGGTCGCAGGCGGGGCTTCGGCCATGGGTTGTTGCTCCGCATCTCCGCTTCCGCAGGATGAGAGGTGGAGGGCGGCTACAACAGCCAGGGGCAGAGGCCAGTGGCGGAAGGAGGACAGCAGCTTCATGGGTTTGTGCGTTTTTGTAAGGTCAAAGGTGTAGCAGGCTTTATGAAAAGTGCTGAAGGATCCATGAACGGTGTGAACGGGTGATGAGGGTTCGGCAGACCGCTATTTCACCCCATGTACCCATTCACGAACGCACGTGCGTTCATGATCCGGGTACGCCCATGTTTCTCCAGCACCAGCATGTCATCATCGCCTGTGAGCAACACATGCGCCTTGGCGGCCTTGCACAAGGCGAGGAGGTAGTCATCGTCCGGGTCGCGGGAGATCTTATCGACTTTCAACCCGGTTTGGATCATTGCGCATTCCTCGTTCAGTTTGAGGACGAATGCGTCCACCACATGTTCTGGGAAATACTTCCTGAACTTCGTGCGTCGCGCTACATACTCGAATTCACCAATGAGTTCAGCATGAACGACCACACTGAAGCGTTTGTCATTGAAGATGCTGAGCACTTCGCTCACCCGCTTGCCGATGAGCATGCTCACCAACAGGTTGGGATCAACGACGACCTTCAGCCGCTTCACGACGGACACGTGCTTGACGCTTGCTTCTGACCTGCTTTACGACCCGGTCTATCTCTCGCTGGCTGGCTTGACCCGGTTTGATGGCTTCGAAGATCTCATCCCAAGTTGCTTTCACGCCCTTGCACTTGAGATATAGGGCCAAGCGTTCCTTATCATCAGCATCAAGCTGCGATACCAACTCCTCCACCTGCTCGTAGGTGAGGGTTATGCTTGGGCCTTTGGCGAATGACATGGCGACTTAGGTTGGACTTGCACTCCAAAGGTAAGGCGGCGCAAAGCAGGTAGAAAGTGCGATCCAGTATGGAAGGCGTTCCGAGAAATGTTGGTGGTTATAGTTGCTCAGAACGGAAAATAGATCGGTATCACCACCATGGCCACGATCCACACCAGGATGTTCAGGGGTGTGCCCACCTTCAGGTAATCGTTGAAGCGGTAATTGCCGGGCACGTAGATCATGCTGTTGGTCTGGTAGCTCATGGGCGTCATGAAGGCCAGCGATGCGGCGAACATGACGCCGACAATGAAGGGACGTTCGCTTACGCCCATGGCCGTGGAGAGCTGCAATGCGATGGGCGTCATAAGCGCAGCTGTAGCATTGTTGCTCATGACATTGGTGCTCATGAAGGTGATGCCGAAAATGACTGTGAGGGCAAGCAGGGGAGAGCCATCGCCCAGCAAGCCGTACAAACCATTGGCGATCATTTGGTCGCCACCGGTCTTTTGCAGGGCGGCACCCATGGAGAGCACTCCAGCCAGCAGGAAGATCACCTTCCATTCCACGGCGGCATAGGCCTCTTCGGGGGTTATTACACGCAACACCAGCAAGGCCAGCACGCCGATGATGGCCGTGAGAACGATGGGCGCCCAGCCCATGGTGGCGCCACCGATCACCCCCACCAGCACAAATGTCGCCGTGATCGCTTTGCGCACGTCCACGCCTTTGATCTCGAACTCATCGATGATCGTCAGGTCGCCTTCTCTTATCAAATTGAACATGTTGCGGCGTGTGTTGGCCACCAGCAGGATATCGCCTTCCTCGATGGCTGCATCGAGGATATCGCCTTCCTCGGTGCGCTCGTTACGGCGCAGACCGATGATGCCATATTCCATGTCGCGCTGCACCGTCCATGAACCCAGTTGTTTTCCTGCCAGCTTCGAACCGCGTGGAATAACCACCTCGAACAAGCGTAGGTCCGGGGCAGGCACCGCACCGTGTTGTTCAGTGAGCAGGGTATAGCCGTCCATGCGCCGCATTTCACGCAACCGGTCGCGACCCACCACGAGTTTCAGTACATCACCCTCCGCTAGTTCCAGGTCCTCGTTCACGCTCATCACCACACGCCCATCGAAGTGCCGGAGGTCCAGCAGCTCGGCCTTGTATTCCTTCATGATGCGCGAGGCTTTCAGTGTGCGACCGATGTCAGCGCAGCCCTTGTCCAAGCGCAGCAGTGCCACGAACTCGGTGGTCGGACTGGTGGTGCTTTCGCCATCGGTGCGGCCGGGCAGCAGCACAAGTCCCACGGTAAGCAAGTAGGCCATGCCGGCCAAGGTTAGCCAAATGGCTGCTGGTGCGAATTCGAACATGCCGAAGGGTGCGAATCCCTGTTGCTCGGCGATCCCGCTCACCAGGATGTTCGTGCTTGTGCCGATGAGGGTGCATACACCACCGAGCAGGGCCGCGAAGCTCAGAGGCATCAACAGCTTACCGGGTGGCACGCCGGTACGCTCCGCCAAGCGCAAAGCGGCGGGCATCAGCATGGCTACCACAGCGGTGTCATTGATGAAGGCCGATAGCGTCGCCGCGAACACCATCAGCGCGACCAAGGCCGCCAGGAAGTGCCAACGCCCCAGGCGGATGAGGAGGCGGATCAGCGGATCCAGCACCCCGCTACGGAACAGTCCGAAGCTGAGGACGAACATGCAAGCCACGGTGATGGTGGCCGAGTTGGTGAAACCCGCGAAACCCTCCTCCGGAGCCAGGATCCCGGCCACGATGAAAAGGGTCATGATCAGGATGGCCGTTACGTCGATCGTGAAGTATTCCTTCACGAAGAGGAACACGGCGAAGGCGATGATGCCTACCGTGAGGTAAAAAGGCAAGCTCGCAGGGAGCAGCGTGGAAAGGTCAAGCCAAGGGGGCATGGGAGCAAAGGTCGTTCAGCGGGTATCGGAATTCGCTGTAGCCCCATAACGAAAGAAGGCCCCGTTCCCGGAGCCTTCTTGAGGATTTCGTGGTAGGCCTTACTTGTTCTTGGCCTTGTCCGATACGGATTGGCGTTTCTCGGTGATGCGGGCACCCTTACCGCGCAGTTCGCGCAAGTAGAAGATGCGGGCACGACGCACAACACCGTGCTTGTTCACCTCTACCTTATCGATGAAGGGCGAAGCCACTGGGAAGATGCGCTCCACGCCGATGTTGTTGCTGATCTTGCGCACGGTGAAGGTGGCAGTGCTGCCCGCTCCCTTGCGCTGGATCACAACACCTTGGAACTGCTGAACGCGCTCCTTGTTGCCTTCCTTGATCTTGTAGTGTACCGTTACGGTATCGCCTGCCTTGAAATTAGGCAGTGCATTCATAGGAGCGTACTCCTTTTCGAGTTGTTGGATGCGGTCCATGACCTTGCTCGTGTTGCGGGGTACCCAGCGCCCTGACCTGATGAAAGGGATTCGCTACCCGGAATTGGGGCGCAATATTACACAACTTTCAGCTTCCCGGAACACCCCCTTCATTATCGGGGCCGGGAAGTAGTTCCGGACGCCTTTGCCGGGTACGATCCAAGGCCTGTTCGTGCCGCCACGCATCGATCCGGGCCTGGTGTCCGCTCAACAGCACATCCGGCACTTTCCAACCCTTGTGGTCCGCCGGTCGGGTATAGGTCGGGGGTGCTACCAGTCCGTCCTGGAAGCTGTCGCTAAGGGCCGAGGTCTCGTCGCCCAGCACACCCGGCACAAGGCGGATGATCGCATCGCTGAGCACGGCGGCCGCCAACTCTCCACCGCTTAGTACATAGTTGCCTATGCTGATCTCCCGGGTTATCAAGTGTTCGCGTACACGCTCATCCACGCCTTTGTAGTGTCCGCATAGTATGATGAGGTTCCCCGAAGTGCTCAATTGGTTGGCCAGAGGCTGGTCCAAGAGCTGGCCGTCCGGACTCATGTAGATCACATCAGCATACTCCCGCTCGCTTTTCAGCTGGTGGATCGCGCGCTCGATGGGTTCCACGGTCATCACCATTCCGGCACCACCTCCAAAGGGGTAGTCGTCCAAGCGCCGGTGTTTGTCGGTGCTCCAGTCCCGAAGGTCGTGCAGCTTCACCTCCACCAATCCCTTGGTCTGCGCCCGTTGCAGGATGCTTTCCCCGAACCAGCTGTCCAGCAAGCGAGGTACGGCGGAAAGGATGTCGATGCGCATGGTGAACAGGACGGCTTAAGCAAGCCCGGGCGGGAACGGCGCAAAGGTCCCGCTTCATGGGCAACCCTGCAAACACGCGTGGAACTTGACTTTTTGTTCCAACTTGTGCGGTCTTCTTACCTTCGGCATGCGAGTTGCCAATGCACCGCCAAGCTCAACAGACCCATGAAGAAGTTCGTCCTTATCCTTTCCCTCGTCCTTATCAACCTTGGCCTCAGTGCCCAGAAGCATGTTTACGAGGACCTGCTAGTGATGTATGTTGACGAGAAGTATGAGAAGTGCATCTTCAAGGCGGAGGGCTACACAGAGGGCGATGACACCAAGCGTGATGCTCTTCCCTTCCTCTACGTGAGCATGTGCTACTATGAAATGTCCACGAAGGACCAATACTCCGTGGATTACCCCAAGGCCTCGCGCGATGCCATGAAGTGGGCCGAGAAGTACCGCCGCAAGGACAAGGAGCGCGAATTCTGGAACAACTATGAGGACTACTGGATGTCCCTGAACACAAAGGCCTTGGACGAGGGCGAGAATGCTTTGGACGATCCCAAAGGAGCCACCCGTGCACGCCAGACCTTCACCAGCATGACCAAATACCACCCTGAGAATCCCGGTCCGTGGTTGTTGCTGGCGGTTACCCAGTACAAGGGCAACTTGGCCAAGGACGGCGACCTCAGCGTGAAAGAGTTCGATAAGGCCCTGGCTGCTGCTGGTGATGTGAGCACACTTCCCGTCGATCAGAAGAAAGCCCTCAAGACAGCGTTGATCCGTTACGCGGACCTTATGATCGAGAAGGGGAACAAGGACCAAGCGCGTAAATACGTAGCCTTGGGCAAGGACCATTTCATGGGCGAAGCCGATTACAAAGGGTTGCACGATAGCCTCTTCTAAGCACAAGTAGCTTACTGTGCTTCGCGATAACGGGCCTGGAAACAGGCCCGTTATCGTTCGTGCCAATGTGAGTTGAATTGGTGGTGTGAACACCGATGCTAAGAACCGCGGGTATTCTTGGAGTGTCCCTTGAGCTGTGTACCGTGGGGGGCGCCTTTCCCCGACGGGTGATACTCCGATGGTGATCAACGGCGAACGCCCATCCTTCACTCTCCGCTGTTCTTCCGCTGCAGCACAGGTAGGAAACGGACCACCAACAAGGGCAACAGGATCAGGTCCGCGATCAAGGCGAAGACCAGCGTAAGGCTTACCAACAGACCCATGTAGAAGACGCTGGCGAAGCTGGAAAAGATCAGGGAAATGAAGCCGGAGAGAAGCATGATGCTGGTGATGAGCAGTGCCTTGCCTGTGGATAGCACAGTACGCTTCATGGCGTACGGCAGACTTTTTCCTTTCTTCAGCTCGATACGCAGCTTGCCGAGCATGTGGATGGTGTCGTCCACCGCGATGCCGAAGGCGATGGTGAAGATGATGGCAGTGCTCACCTTGATGTCGATGCCGACCAAGCCCATCAGGCCACCCACAACCATCAAAGGGATCACATTGGGCACCAGGGCGATCAGCGTCATGCGCCAGCTGCGGAACACCCAAGCCATGATCAAGGCGATCAGGGCGAATGCTACGGAGAGGCCACCGATGAGCTGGCTGCTAAGCTTGGCATTGCTGCGATCCACCAGATAGGCCATGCCGGTCTGGTTGAAGTCGATCTTGTCGGTGGGTGTGCTGGCCTGCACAAAAGCGTCCAACGTGTCATTGCGCTGGGCGTGGATGTAGCCGCCTTCGTCCACCATTCGGCCACTCATGCGGGCATAGCGTCCATCGGGAGTAGCAAGCATGCGCAGCCCGTCCGTGCCCATCAGGATCTCGGCCCGCTTCACCATGCGCTTGGTCTCGCGCGGATCTTCCGGCAGGTCGTAGTATTCGTCCGCACCACCATTGAATGCCTTGTTCAACGACTTCACCACGGTTACCGGGGACAGGATGGCTTTCACGCCATACGTGCTCTCAAGATGCTGCTGGACAGTGTCCATGGCTTGCAGCATGGGCAAAT
>JBBEDG010000072.1:0-6957 GCA_040881405.1 Flavobacteriales bacterium
GGGTGGCCTTCCCGTGCCGGTTCCCTGACCGGACAGTGCAGGTTCCATCTCCAGCATCGGCACCGCTTCCTCCACACCTTGGTAACCGCTCACTTCACCGGGGCTTTCCGTTACCGTTTCACCATCCATCGCCACCCTGGGCTCTCGGTCGTACGAGCGGCTGCGCTTATGGCTGTCCAAGCGATGGTCCTTCACCCAATGGTCGCTCAGGTCGATCATGGGCGGCGGTACTTTACCGGGCTTGAAGCTCGTGAGTTCCGTGGCCATCACCGCGAAGGGCATCGGCTTGTCCTTCACCCCGAAGAACATGAGGTCCTTGAACACCTGCGAGGGCTTCGGCATCATCCAGCGCGCCATGTCGAAGATGGGGTTCGGTGTGGTCACATCGGAGAGCCAGTAGTGCGAGAGATAGCGCTCCGTGGTGGTGTGTAGTTCGCAGTTGCGTCCGAGGATCTTTCGTGTTTTGCCGGTGGGGGTGAAGGGCACATCCACACCATCGCCGAACTCCACCAAGCCCGCGCCTTCCAGCGTGGTGATCTCCACCTTCGGGATCACGTGGCTGTGCCCTTCGTTGCGCGATACGAGCGCCACATCGTGGTCCAGGTCCACCATGTAGGTCCACTTGCCCTTCTCGTGTGGCGCATCTACGGTGAGGATGGCGCGACGTGCATCGGCCCAGTAGGTGAAGATCCCGAACTGGTCCTTGGTGCCGTCCTCGTCCGTCCAGCGCGATGCAGAGCTGGCCGTCAGCGTGCCCACGAACTGATTGTCTGCAATGCCGCGATCAACAGCGGGCGGTGTATAGGCCAGCGGCAGACTGTCTTGCGGCAATCGGTTCAGGCGTTCGCGCATCCACGGCGGCAGACGACCGATCTGCGTGGCGTTCACCCATAGGAGTCGTTCTTCGACCATCATGGCCCCGGCCAGTTCCAACTTCGGCATGGACTGTTTGCCAGGCGTCACCTTGTGGAAGGTCACTTCGCCCTTGGTCGGTGTGTACTGCGGGCCGTCCCATGCTACGCGGATGGCAGGCCCTGTGCGGGTGTGGTTGAAGGCGCTGAGGTACTTCACTTCGCCCTCGCGCAACCAAGGACCCCACACCTGCAGATCGCTGAAGAGCTTGGGATGCGCCGTGGTGCGCCAGTAACTGATGCTGCCGCCATTGCTGTTGGTGCCCACGTACTCGTCCACGGGCAGGTTCATCAGCGTATCGCGCTTGCCGGTGGCCATCACACTGTCGCTCCAGAGTTCCAGAAAGTAGCCCTGCTGCGGATGGTACAGGTCGCGCACCTTGCCCACGAAGACGCCTTGGCGTGGATACAGTACTGCCGATACGTTCGCTTGCAAATCCACCAAGGTGGTCCGTACCGGCGTGTCCATGCCTTGCACTTCCTGGATGATCATGCGGTGCTCGTCGCCCCAGTACAGGAGGCGTTTCCCGCCAACTCCTCGCATGATCCATGTGCCCACGAAGGCGTTGGTGTGAACGGATTTGGCGGTGGTCTTCAGCGCGGGCTTCGGTGCTTCACCGGTGATCTGCTCGGCCATCCAAGCTGGGAGGTCGGTGGGGTTGGCAAGGTGGTCGGGTTGGGCGAGAAGGAGGGAAGTGCGGACAATGAGCAGCCCGAGAAGGATATAGCGGAGCATGGTGGTTATGGCGCTGGCCGCTTACGCAAGTATGGTGCCTTGATCGAACCGATGCAGACGAACTGCATGACTCCCGGCTGTTGCTGGGTTAGAGCGCTCACGGCGAAATCGGCCCAAAGCTCAAGTCCGAAGTAGGGTGTGTATTCGCCCAGTTCAAGGCTTTGAGCGCAGATCCCACGGATGCCAAGCATTCTGTTCGTGCCAACGCGCCAGATCCGGAAGGTCGGGTTCCCGTTCCATGCGCTCATGCGGCCACGGAAGGTGAAGGTGCTGTCGCTTGGGGTGCCGCCTTGGGTGCAGGAGCAGTGGTCGAGTTGTAGGTGCTGTGCGTGAACTGGGGGCGAAAAGCCGATCAACAGGACCGCCACCGCTCCGATATGTATGGTGATTGAGCGCTTTGGCATTGCGATCCGCTGATCCAGGTGAACGATCCCCGAACAGGACCTCAATGCCTTTGGAAGTGCAGGATCACCTCGGTATCCGCATCTTCCAGCACTTTGAGCTTCAAGACTTCAGCACTCACCTCCACGATCCCGAACGGTGTGATCTCGTTATTCTCATTGTCGATCATTCTGAACACGGTGCCCGACCGTGCTAGGCCCCACTTTCCGCTCATGGTGTCGGGCCCACCCTCTGTGTTGTCCCACATGGAGAAGGAGCTATCGGCAGAGATATGCCAGCGGACCTTGCCATTCGGATCCATTTCCGGGTCTTGGGCACCATTGATCGTAACGTTGGTTGCCCACCAATCACCGACCAAACCGTTGCTAGGTGTGTCTGCGGTAGCGGGCACCGCTGATTCCGGGCTATGGGCGACCTCCGTTGGAATGGCCTCCGGCGCAGGGACCGTGTTTCCGCAACCGGTCATGATCGCGGAGAGAATGATGAACTTGATGTACCGTTCCATGGCTTTTGTTCGGGCTTTTGGATACCTGACAAATACTAACGAGTTAAGTTCTCTCTATCGATTGCTTCGGCCAATTCGTCGTCCATATATCTCATTTTCTGATCCACTGATCCCCTCAGATCACCCCATCCTTCATCACCAGCTTCCTGTCCGCCATATCCGCCAACTCCTCGTTGTGCGTAACGATCACGAAGGTCTGTTGCAGCTCGTCGCGCAGTTCGAAGAAGAGCTTGTGCAGCTCCTTGGCGTGGGCACTGTCGAGGTTGCCGCTGGGTTCATCCGCCAACACCACGCTGGGGTTGTTGAAGAGGGCGCGGGCCACGGCCATGCGCTGTTGTTCGCCGCCACTGAGTTGACCTGGCTTGTGGGTCTTGCGGGGCAGTACGTTCAGTCGGGCCAGGAGTTCTTCCGCGCGCGGCGTACACTCGGCCATGCTGCGCCCCGCGATCAAGCCAGGCATCATCACGTTCTCCAAAGCCGTGAACTCCGGCAGCAAATGGTGGAACTGGAATACGAAGCCGATGTGCTTGTTGCGAAAGGCGCTGAGGGCATTGCTTCCCAGCTTGGTCACATCCTGTCCACCGATCTCCAGCGTACCACTATCGGGGCGTTCCAGTGTGCCCAGGATTTGCAAGAGCGTGGTCTTGCCCGCACCGCTGGCACCCACTATGCTCACCACTTCGGCCTTGGCCACGCTGAGGTCCACGCCTTTCAGCACCTGTAATTCGCCGTACTGCTTACGGATGGACTTCGCTTCGATCATCGGGGTAAAGGTCAGTATTCCGCCGATGCCTGCTGTAGGAGGTCGCTCCCGGGCCTGCCTATGTTGCGCATGTCGTCGGCCGCAGGGTTCTCGAACACCACGAGCTTGAAGTAGCGGTGGGCCGCCAAGAGGTGGTCGAAGATGTCGGAGATGACACCCTCGTAGCGGACCCATTCCGTGGTGTTGCTGAAGCAGTACAATTCCAGCGGCAGGCCATGCTCATTGGGAGGAAGCTGGCGCACCATGCGGGTCATGTGCTGGTGTACGCTGGGGTGCTGCGCCAGGTAAAGATCGATGTACTTGCGGTACAGGCCTGCGTTGGTCATGCGCCGACCGTTCACGGGCATGCTTTCGTCCACGCTGCGTTCGCTGTTGTAGGTCGCTATTTCGGCTTTTCGCTCATCGATGTAGGGTGCGAGCAAGGCGATGCTGCGCAGTGCATCGATCTCCTCGGAATGTAGGAAGCGGATGCTGCTCACTTTGATCAGTATGCTGCGCTTGATGCGCCTGCCGCCACTTTCTTCCATGCCACGCCAGTTCTGGAAGGAATCGGCGATGAGGGCGTAGGTGGGAATGGTGGTGATGGTCCTGTCGAAGTTGGCCACTTTCACGGTGGTGAGGTTGATCTCGGTGACGTTGCCGTCGGCGCCATACTTGGGCATGGTGATCCAATCGCCCTGGCGCACCATGTCGTTGGCGCTGATCTGGATGCTTGCCACAAAGCCCAGGATGGAGTCCTTGAAGATCAAGAGCAGGATCGCTGAAGCCGCACCCATGGCGGTCAGGAAGGCGATGACCGACTTGCCGGTGACCAAGGAGAAGATGAGCACGCCGGCAATGATGTACATCACGATGGAGCCCACCTGCACATAGCTGTTCAAGGGCTTGTCGCGGTAGGAGGGCAGGTCGTTCAGGGTGTCGCGCCCGGCGAGCAGTATGGCCCGGAAGATGCGCACCAGCAACACGATGAAGAAGATGTTGAAGATGCGCTGGGTCCCTTCGATGAGTTCGGGCAACTCGTGCAACAGCCACGGAATGGCGCGGTAGCCGATCATCAAAGGGATGAAGCGGGCCACATAGCGTGGCACATGCAGGTCCAGCAGGTGGTCGTCGAGTTGCGAATGGGTGCTTATGGAGAAGCGCTTGAGGCCTTCGGTGAACACCCTTGCAAGTAGCTTGGACAGCAAGCCCAGTGCGGTGAACAACAAGCCTGCGAAAAGAACCAGGGCCAGCCAGTCGGCAAGCACTTCGGACGCTCCCCAGCGTTGGAAAAGGAGTTCAAGGTCGTTCTTCCAGGTCGAAATGCCGAGTGTGCTGATGTCCATCCAGTGCCTAGGTTCTACCCAATTGAAGGGGCAAAGTTAGGAGAGCTGTCCAGGGGGCTTCGGTCAAGCAAGTTGGCGCTCGTTGGTCGAGAGTCCTGTCGGTCTGGAATGTGGCATGTACTTTCGCGGCGCACTCCGAGCCGGAGTCCTTTCAACGAACAAGCAAGCCAGCGCACGATGAACCTCCACGAATACCAAGGCAAAAGCATCCTCGCCCAATTCGGCGTCCGTATCCAACGTGGCTTCGTTGCCTACAATGCCGATGAGGCCGTGGACCAGGCCAAGCGACTTGCCGCTGAGACCGGCACCAAGTTCTTTGTGGTGAAAGCCCAGATCCACGCTGGTGGTCGCGGCAAGGGCGGTGGCGTGAAAGTGGCCAAGAACTACGATGAGGTGCGCGAGAAGAGCGATGCCATCATCGGTATGATGCTGAAGAGCCCGCAGACACCTCCGCAAGGGAAGAAAGTACACAAGGTGTTGATCGCGGAGGATGTGTACTACCCTGGCGCCAGCGAGACCAAAGAGTATTACATGAGCGTGCTCCTCGATCGTTCCACCGGCCGCAACGTGATCGTGTACAGCACGGAAGGCGGCATGGACATCGAAGAGGTGGCCGAGCACCATCCTGAGAAGATCCAGAAAGAGATCGTGGACCCCCGCGTGGGCCTGCGTCCTTTCCAGTGCAACAAGATCGCTACCAATCTGGGCATGACCGGCCCGGCGAAGAAGGAGATGGTGAAGTTCGTAGCCTCCCTCTACAAGGCCTACGAAGGCTGCGATGCCGCCATGTTCGAGATCAACCCCGTGTTCAAGACCAGCGACGACAAGGTGATCGCTGTGGACGCCAAGGTGCGCCTGGACGGCAACGCCCTGTACCGTCACCCGGACTACGCCGAAATGCGCGACAAGACCGAGGAGGACCCCATTGAAGTGGAAGCCGGTGAAGCGGGCCTGAACTACGTGAAGCTGGACGGCAACGTGGGCTGCATGGTGAACGGTGCCGGCCTGGCCATGGCCACCATGGACATCATCAAGCTGAGCGGTGGCGAACCGGCCAACTTCCTCGACGTGGGAGGTACTGCGGACGCCGCTCGCGTGGAGAAAGCTTTCCGCATCATCCTGAAGGACCCCACCGTGAAAGCCATCCTGGTGAACATCTTCGGCGGCATCGTGCGCTGCGACCGTGTGGCGCAAGGCGTGGTGGATGCCTACAAGAACATCGGCGACATCCAAGTGCCGATCATCGTTCGCCTGCAAGGCACCAACGCCGTGGAAGCCAAAAAGCTCATCGACGACAGCGGCTTGAAGGTGCTGAGCGCCGTGGCCCTGCAAGAGGCAGCAGATCGTGTGAAGGAGGTGTTGGCGTGATCGCAGATCCTTTCAATATCTCCGCGTAGTCGAGACCCACGGGGGCGTGTTACGCTAACCAATAAGCATGGAACGCCCGAGGATCTCCTCGGGCGTTTTTGTTTTCCATTCACAAAATGGACCCCGGATGGAAATCCAAGGTCCATTAGTGTCCAATGCCGGTAAAAGAAATTTTTGCCCACCCCCCAAACACCTAGGACCTTAACATGGTCTAAGCCTTCGCAGGTCCGATAAACATTGGACCTATCGAAGAGGGCCCTGCGATGCGTCGATATGACCTGCGCTTCGGTCTACTCCGCACTCTGCTCATCCTCACGCTCATAATGGGCCGCAAAACGCGCCATTTCCGCCAGCAATGGCCCGATCTTCTCGCCCTTATCGGTCACGGCATATTCCACGCGGGGAGGTGCTTCGTTGAAGCGCTGCTTGCTCACCAGGCCGCTTTGGACCATGACGTTCAACTCCTGCACGAGCATCTTCTCACTGATGTCCGGAATGGCATCTCCCAGCTCTGTTAAGCGCATCGGACCACTGCTCAGCTGGTGCAATATCAAGAGCTTCCATTTGCCGCCGATCAGCTCTGCCGTGGTGCGGATGGGGCATCGCGGTGTGACATGGATCTTCGGGTTGCTCATTGTCGGCAGCAGGTGTCAACGTTCGTGCTACGAAAGTAGAACACCTAGAGCGCATCATTCGGCGCATGCGACCTAAGCTACGACCCGCGCGATACTTACCAATTGGTGTGCGCATAACCTGGCTTGAAGCCCTCGGAACGGCTCTAGTTTCGTGCTTCAGAAACGCAGCATTCCATGAAAAAGATCGCACTCTTCGGAGCCTCTGGCCGCACCGGTGGCCAATTCCTCGAACTCGCACTTGCCCAAGGTCATCAGGTGAAGGCGCTAGTACGCACGCCCTCGGCAACACTTAAATCACAGCACGGAGTAGAG